>CALANQ010000539.1 GCA_937926025.1 uncultured Acidimicrobiales bacterium | reverse complement strand
TGCACGCGGTTGGCCAGCGGCAGGTACTCCATGGCCTGGTGGATGCCCTCGAGCTCCCGGCCCGGGATGGGCAGGTCGCGGGCGGCGGTGGCGCCGCCGGCCAGGACCACGGCGTCGAACTCGGCGCGCAGGTCGTCGGCGGTGATGTCGGTGCCCACGTTCACGCCGGTGCGGAACTCGGTGCCCTCGGCGCGCATCTGGTCGAGGCGGCGGTCGAGGTGCCGCTTCTCCATCTTGAACTCGGGGATGCCGTAGCGGAGCAGGCCGCCGAGGCGGTCGGCCCGCTCGAACACGACGACCTCGTGGCCGGCGCGGGTGAGCTGCTGGGCGGCGGCGAGCCCGGCGGGACCCGAGCCGATGACCGCGACCTTCTTGCCGGTCTTCACGTCGGGGCGGATGGGCTGGACCCAGCCCTCGTCCCATGCCCGGTCGATGATGGACACCTCGACCTGCTTGATGGTGACCGGGTCCTGGTTGATGCCCAGCACGCAGGCGGCCTCGCAGGGCGCCGGGCACAGGCGACCGGTGAACTCCGGGAAGTTGTTGGTGGCGTGGAGGCGCTCGATGGCCTCCTGCCAGCGGTCCCGGTAGACGAGGTCGTTCCAGTCCGGGATGAGGTTGCCCAGCGGGCAGCCGTTGTTGCAGAACGGGATGCCGCAGTCCATGCAGCGGCTGGCCTGGGTCTCGAGCTTGCCTTCGCCGAAGGGCTCGTAGACCTCCTTCCAGTCCTTGATGCGGACCGGCACCGGCCGCCGCGACGGCAGCTCCCGACCGTGCTTGAGGAACCCCTGTACGTCGCCCATCGTCAGCCCCTTGCCGCAGCCATGATGGCTTCGTCGATGTCAGAACCTGCTTCCTCGGCCGCCTTGATGGCCGAGAGAACCCGCTTGTAGTCGCGGGGCATGACCTTCACGAACTGGGGCACGCTGTACTGCCAGTCCGAGAGGATGCGCCCGGCGACCTCGGAGCCCGTCTCGCTCTGGTGCCGGAAGATGGCGGTCACCAGCCACGACGTGTCCAGGTCGTCGAGCGGGTCGAGGTCGACCATCTCGTCGTTGACCAGCTGCGGGAACGTCCCGTCGGGGTCCCACACGTAGGCGATGCCGCCGGACATGCCGGCGCCGAAGTTGCGCCCGGTGGTGCCGAGGATCACGGCCCGGCCGCCCGTCATGTACTCGCAGCCGTGGTCGCCCACGCCTTCGACCACCGCGGTGGCGCCGGAGTTGCGGACGCAGAACCGCTCCCCCGCCCGGCCCCGGAAGAACGCCTCGCCGGCGGTGGCGCCGTAGAGGAGCACGTTGCCGGCGATGATGTTGTCCTCGGCCACGAAGCCGCTGGGCGCATCCTCCGACGGGCGGACGATGAGCCGGCCACCCGAGAGGCCCTTGCCGGCGTAGTCGTTGGCGTCGCCGAAGAGCCGCAGGGTGACGCCCTTGGGCAGGAACGCCCCGACGCTCTGGCCGGCGGCGCCCCGCAGGGTGATGTCGATGGTGTCGTCGGGCAGCCCGAGGCCCCCGTGGCGCTTGGTGACCTCGTGGCCGAGCATGGTGCCGACCGTGCGGTTCACGTTGCGGATGGGGAACTCCAGCTTCACCGGCTCGCCGGTGTCGATGGCGTTGCGGGCGGCCAGGATCAGCTGCTGGTCCAGCGCCCGCTCCAGCCCGTGGTCCTGGCCCTTGGTGTTGTACAGGTCGTCACCGAAGGGCCGCTCGGGCACGTGGAGGATGGGCGTGAGGTCCAGACCCGACGCCTTCCAGTGGTCGATGGCCTGGCGGGTGTCGATGACCTCGGCGTGGCCGATGGCCTCCTCGATGGAGCGGAACCCGAGGCTGGCGAGCAGCTCCCGCACCTCTTCAGCGATGAACTCGAAGAAGTGCTCCACGAACTCGGGCTTGCCGGCGAAGCGGGCCCGCAGCTCAGGGTTCTGGGTGGCGATGCCCACCGGGCAGGTGTCCAGGTGGCAGACGCGCATCATGATGCAGCCCGACACCACCAGGGGTGCGGTGGCGAAGCCGAACTCCTCGGCACCGAGCAGCGCCGCGATCACGACGTCGCGGCCGGTCTTCATCTGGCCGTCGGCCTGGACCACGATGCGGTCGCGAAGGCCGTTGAGCAGGAGGGTCTGCTGGGTCTCGGCGAGGCCCAGCTCCCAGGGGCCGCCCGCGTGCTTGAGCGACGTGAGCGGGCTGGCGCCGGTGCCGCCGTCGTGGCCCGAGATGAGCACGACGTCGGCGTGGGCCTTCGACACGCCCGCGGCCACCGTGCCGACGCCGACCTCGGCCACCAGCTTCACGTGGATGCGGGCCGCCGGGTTGGCGTTCTTCAGGTCGTGGATCAGCTGGGCCAGATCCTCGATGGAGTAGATGTCGTGGTGCGGCGGCGGGCTGATGAGGCCCACGCCCGGGGTGGAGTACCGGGTCTTGGCCACCCACGGGTACACCTTGTGGCCCGGCAGCTGGCCGCCTTCGCCGGGCTTGGCGCCCTGGGCCATCTTGATCTGGATGTCGTCGGCGTTGGTGAGGTACTCGCTGGTGACGCCGAAGCGGCCCGAGGCCACCTGCTTGATGGAGCTGCGCCGGGTGGGGTCGTAGAGCCGCTCGGGATCTTCGCCGCCCTCGCCGGTGTTGGACTTGCCGCCCAGCCGGTTCATGGCGATGGCGAGGTTCTCGTGCGCCTCGGCAGAGATGGAGCCGTAGCTCATGGCCCCGGTGGAGAAGCGCTTGACGATCTCCGAGACCGGCTCGACCTCGTCGATCGGGACGGCCGGCCGCTCCCCCTCCTTCAGGGCGAACAGGCCGCGCAGGGTGGCGAGCCGCGTGGACTGCTCGTCGACCTTGGCCGTGTACTCCTTGAAGATGTCGTAGCGGCCGGTGCGGGTGGCGTGCTGGAGCTTGAACACCGTCTCCGGGTTGAAGAGGTGGTGCTCGCCCTCGCGCCGCCACTGGTACTCGCCGCCGACCTCGAGCTCGCGGTGGGCGCGCTCGGACGGACGGTCCGGGTAGGCCTTCGCGTGGCGGAGCGCCACCTCCTCGGCCACCTGGTCGAGGCCGATGCCGCCGAGCTTGGAGGTGGTGCCGGTGAAGTACTCGTCGATGAGGTCCTGGCCGAGGCCGACGGCCTCGAACACCTGGGCGCCGGTGTAGCTGGCCACCGTGGAGATGCCCATCTTGGACATGACCTTCAGGACGCCCTTGCCGGCGCCCTTGATGTAGTTCTTGACCGCCTGGTCGAGGCCGACGTCGGGCAGCGCCCCGCGGGCGGCCATGTCCTCGATGGTCTCGAAGGCCAGGTACGGGTTGATGGCGGCCGCGCCGTACCCGATGAGGAGCGCCATGTGGTGCACCTCGCGGGCGTCGCCGGCCTCCACCAGCAGGCCGACCGCGGTGCGGGTCTTCTCCCGCACCAGGTGGTGGTGGACCGCAGCGGTGAGCAGCAGCGACGGGATCGGGGCCAGCTCGCGGGTGGAGTCCCGGTCCGAGAGGATCACGACGTTGGCGCCCTCGGCGATGGCCTCGGACACCTGACGGCGCACGGACTCGATGGCCTCGCGCAGCGCCTCGCCGCCGCCGGCCACGGGGTACAGGCCCGACACGGTGACGGCGCGGAAGTCGTCGTGGGTCTCGTCGACGTGGATCAGCTGGGCCAGCTGGTCGTTGTCGAGGATGGGGAACGGGAGCTGGATCTGGCGGCACGAGCGGGGCCCGGGGGCCAGCAGGTTCTGCTCCGGACCGATGGTGCCGCCGAGGCTGGTGACCATCTCCTCGCGGATGGCGTCGAGCGGCGGGTTCGTGACCTGCGCGAAGCGCTGGGCGAAGTAGTCGAACAGCAGCCGCGGACGATCCGACAGGACGGCGATGGGCGTGTCGGTGCCCATGGACCCGAGCGCCTCGCCGCCGGTGCGGGCCATCGGGGCGATGAGGATCTTCTGGTCCTCGATGGTGTACCCGAAGGTGAGCTGGCGGCGGACGACGTCGCCGTGCGGGTAGCGCACGTGCGGGTGGTCCGGCAGGTGGTGCAGCTCGATGACCCCGTCGTCGAGCCACTGCTGGTACGGCTGCTCCGCCGCCAGCGACGCCTTGACCTCGTCGTCCTCGATGATGCGGCCCTGAGCCGTGTCCACCAGGAACATCTTCCCGGGCTGCAGGCGGCCCTTGCGCACCACCTGGTCCGCCGGGATGTCCAGCACGCCGGCCTCCGAGCCCAGCACCACCAGGCCGTCGGCCGTGACCCAGAAGCGGCCGGGGCGCAGGCCGTTGCGGTCCAGCACGGCGCCGATCACGGTGCCGTCGGTGAAGCTCACGTTGGCCGGGCCGTCCCACGGCTCCATCAGGGAGGCGTGGAACCGGTAGAAGGCCTTGCGGGCCGGATCCATGTGGCGGTGGTTCTCCCAC
>CALANQ010000538.1 GCA_937926025.1 uncultured Acidimicrobiales bacterium | reverse complement strand
AACCCTGTTGCACAGAAGGCCGCGCTCGGGCGGCTTCGGCGCCACGTTCGTGGGGCCGGTGGTCGCCGGTTCGAACGTGTTCCAGAGAGGCCCGTTAGGGCTGTTCCTGCACCACGTCCGGGTGGGCGATGAGGTGGGCGGGGGGGGCGGGTCGCGCCGGGGTGCGGGGTGGCGCCGGTACGGTCGGGGCGTGATGGGCTCCGAGGTTCTGCGATGACGGCGCCGACCGCGAGCGACCCGGCCGAGCCGGTGGTGCGGCGGTCCGACGCCGGCGCGGTGGCGACGCTGACCCTGGCCCGACCGGCGGCCCGCAACGCCCTGTCGTTCGAGGTGCTCGACGTCTTGGCCGATCACCTCGCCGCCATCGGTGCCGATCCGGCGGTGCACGTGGTGGTCCTGGCCGGGGACGGGCCGGCGTTCAGTGCGGGGCACGACCTGCGGGAGATCGTCGCCCACCCCGACGAAGCCGACCGCCGCCTGTTGTTCGCCCGGTGCTCCGACGTGATGCTGGCCATCACCGGGCTCCGGCAGCCCGTCATCGCCAAGGTGCACGGGGTGGCCACCGCAGCGGGATGCCAGCTGGTGGCCACGTGCGACCTGGCCGTGGCGGGAACGTCGGCCCGCTTCGCCACGCCCGGGGTGGACATCGGCCTCTTCTGCACCACACCGATGGTGGCCCTCACCCGCAACGTCAGCTCGAAGGCGGCGATGGAGATGCTCCTCACCGGCGAGCTGATCGACGCCGAGCACGCCCTGCGGATCGGCCTGGTCAACCGGGTGGTGCCCGACGCCGACCTCGACGCCGAGGTGGACGGCCTGGCCGATCTGGTCGCCTCGAAGCCGCCGGCCACGGTGGCCCTGGGGAAGGCGGCGTTCCACCGGCTGCGGTCGCTGCCGCTCGATCAGGCGTACGCCGACGCCTCTGAGACCATGGCCTGCAACCTCGAGATGGACGAGGCCGCCGAGGGCATCGCCGCCTTCCTGGAGAAGCGGCCGCCGCGCTGGAGCAGCTCGTGACGGCGCCGCCGGCCTCGGCCACGTGGATCACGCCGCTCGATCCCGATCTCGATCCGCTCGCTCGGCCCGATGGCGTGCGGCTGGCGGTGAAGGACTGCATCGACGTGGCGGGCGCGGTGACCACCGCCGGGTCGCCCGTCATCGCCGAGTCGGCTGAACCGGCGACCGCCGACGCGCCCTGCCTGGAGGTGGCTCGCGCCGCCGGCGCCCGCATCGTGGGCAAGGCCAACCTGCACGAGCTGTGCTTCGGGGCCACCGGCATCAACCCGCACTACGGCACGCCGCGGAACCCGCTCGACCCCCGCCGCATCCCGGGCGGCTCCTCGAGCGGATCGGCCGTGGCGGTGGCCGACGGCGAGGCCGATGTCGGCTTCGGCACGGATACGGCGGGGTCGATCCGCAACCCGGCGGCGTGCTGCGGGATCGTCGGTCTCAAGACCACCTTCGGGCTGGTCCCGGTGGAGGGCGTGCGGCCGCTGGCCCCGTCGCTCGACACGGTCGGCGTGCTGGCGCGGACGGTGGCCGACCTGGCCGTCGGCGCCACGCTCCTGGACCCCCGGCTCACCGACGGCGACGTCACGCCGTCGCTCACGGCCGGACGCTTCCGGCTGCCCGACACCGATCCCACCATCGAGGCGGCCATCGACTCGGCGCTCATCGACGCCGGCATCGACGCGGTCGATGTGGAGCTCCCCGGGTGGAACGACGCCCACGCGGCCGCGCTCGCCGTGCTGTTCGGCGAGGCGCTCATCGTGAACGACGACCTCTGGCGCCACCACCACGACCGCCTCGGGCCGGACCTGGTGGAGCGGTTCACGTTCGCCCAGGCCATCAGCCCCGCGGAGCTCGGCGACGCACGGGCACGACGCGAGCCATGGCGGCTGGAGCTGGCCGAGGTGCTCGGGTCGGTGGGCGTGCTGGTGCTGCCCACGATGGCCTCGTACCCGGTGCGGGCCACGGTGGGGGCGGCGGCGCCCAACCCCGCCTGCCCGGCCATCAACCTGGCGGGGCACCCGGCGCTGGCCCTGCCGGTGCCGTCGGGGGGCCTCCTCCCGGCCAGCATGCAGCTGGTCGCACCCGATCACCACGAAGGCCGTCTCCTCGCCACCGCCGCCGCCATCGAGGCCGCCGTCGCCCACCGCTGACCCCCCCGCCGCCGCGCTCGGGGGTCGGCGGGGTGGGCGCAGCGCCGGGGCGGGCGAGGTGGCTGCCGGTTGGTCGGTCAGAGGACGGGCTGCATGAGCTCCAGGCGGTTGCCGAAGGGGTCTGATGCGTAGACGCGGTCGTAGCCCTCGAGCGGCTCGTCGTCGACGACGCGGTGGCCAGCGGCGGCGATGGCCGCTGCCAGCGCCCGCACGTCCTCGACGATGAACGCGGGGTGGCCCTTGGTGGCCGGGCGGAAGTCGAGATCGACGCCCAGGTGCACCTTGAGGTCGCCGCGCTCGAACCAGCACCCGCCCCGAACGGCGAGGTGCGGCGGCTTCGGGACGTGGGGGATGTCGAGCACGCCCTGGTAGAACGCGACCGCGTCGGCCTCGCCGCCCGCGGGCATGGCCAGCTGCACGTGGTCCAGCCGGACGATGCGCACCGGGTCAGCCCGCCCAGGGTCCGACGCCGCCGACCCGGGTGGGCGTGATGCGGATGACGTTGCCGGGGGGCGGCGCATCCATCGGCGGGAACGTCACGCCGGGGCCGAGGTAGACCTCGGCCAGGCGCTGGAGCAGTTCGGGGGCGCCGCCCGGGGTGATGCGGGCGGTGCCGCGGATCACCAGGTACTCCTGCAGGCCCATCGGGTTGGTGCGGTCGGTCTCGATCGACACGGCCACCCGCGGGTCGGCCTCCAGGTTGCGGATCTTGCGGCCCGAGGCGAGGTGGCCGACCACCAGCTCGTCGTCCTCGATGCCGACCCACACCAGGCTGACCTGCGGGCTGCCGTCGGGTTCGAGCGTGGTGAGGTGGGCCAGGCGGCCGGCGGTGATGGCGGCGCGGACGTCGTCGGTGAGCAGCGTCACGGTGATCCCTCCCCGGTGATCAGAGGCCGGTGCCGTGGGGGAGCAGATCGTCGAACTCGGGGTCGCGGCCCTCGGTCTTGGCGACGAAGGTCTCCATCATGTCGGCGGGCTGGAACATGCCGGACTGCCAGGCGGCCATGTGCTTGAGGCTGTCGGCCACCGAGTGGTCCCGCGTGTAGGTGGCCATCTCCTTCGTGCCCCAGATGGCGAGCGGGCTCTTGCCGGCGATCTCGCGGGCGATGGCCAGGGTGCCTTCGACGAGCTCGTCGTGCGTGGCGAACACTTCGTTCACCAGCCCGACCTCGCGAGCGCGGTCGGCCGGGACGCGGTGGCCCCGGTAGGCCATCTCCCGGGCGATGCCGTCGGGGATGATCTTGGGCAGGCGCTGGAGCGTGCCGACGTCGGCGGTCATGCCGAGGTTGATCTCCTGCACGCAGAAGAAGGCGTCGGCGCTGGCGAAGCGCAGGTCGCACGCCGACACCATGTCGACGGCCCCGCCGATGCAGCCGCCCTGGATGGCGGCGAGGACGGGGAACCGGGCCTCCTCGAGGGCGGTGAAGCTGCCCTGGAGGGCGAGGACCGTCTCCCGCAGCTGGGCCCGGAGCCGGCCGACCTCCTTGGAGCCGGTGTCGCCGCCGCCACCCGGCGCGCCGCCGGTGAACACGCCCAGGTCCATGCCTGCGCAGAAGTGCTTGCCGGTGGAGGAGATGACCAGGGCCCGCACGCCGCCGCCGGCATCGAGGTCGCGGACGGCCTCGGGCAGCTCGGACCAGAACTCGCGGGTCATCGAGTTGTAGGCGTCGGGGCGGTTGAGTCGCAGGTGGGCGACCTTGTCGGCGATGTCGATCTCGAAGGTGGTGGCCATGCGGGCATGTTCGCGCCCGGCGGCTCCGGCTGCCTCCTCGACGCCGGCGACCGGGACGATGGCGCGACGGGGCGATGCGCGTGGCATGCTGAAAACGAGAACACGTTCTCGTTTTCGGCCCGGCTCCGGTCGGGCACCTCGACCACGGCAGGGGACCCACGTGCAGGACCTGGGAAGCGGCAAGACGGCGGAGCGGCCGGTCCGGCTGGGCGGCGCCCTCGTGACCATCGTGGAGCCCCACAAGGGCCACGAGGTGGCCTACAACCGCTGGTACGAGCGGGACCACTTCTACGCCGGTTGCATGATCGGCGCCTGGAACATCAGCGGCCAGCGGTTCGTGGCCACGAAGGACCTCAAGGACCTGCGCTACCCGGCCGACTCCCCGGTGATCCCGGACCCGACCACCGGCTCCTTCCTCGCCCTCTACTGGGTGCTGGCCGGCAAGTTCGGCCAGTGGATGCAGTGGGGCAGCGAGCAGGTGAAGTGGCTCCACGAGAACGACCGCATGTTCGAGGAGCGGGACCACGTCCACACGCTCATGTACAAGTTCCGCACCGAGTTCGAGCAGCCGGACGGCGTGCCGGTGGAGCTGGCCCTCGAGCACCACTCGCCGTACGTGGTGGTGGTCATCGGCGAGCCGGCCGAGGGCAAGACCCTCGACGACGTCGACGCCTGGTTCCGGTCGCGTCCGCTGCCCGGCGTGGTCGGCGCCGAGCTCACGGCGATCCCGCTGCCGTCGGACGCCGCCAAGGGCGTGCGCGCCGACTCCGCCGAGAACCGGTTCTGCCAGCTCTGGTTCGTCGACGACGACCTGCCCGCCACGTGGGCCGGCACCTTCGCCGGGCTGGGCGAGGACTTCGCGGCCGCCGGCCTCGGCGACCTGGTCCTGGTCGCCCCGTTCCGCGCCACGATCCCCGGCACCGACACCTACACCGACCAGCTGTGGTGATCGTGTCTCGTCACCCGCTCGCTGCGCTGCGCTCCGCCCCCGGGGTCGCCTCGCTCGTCCCTTGCAACCCGAAACCAACCTCGTGCTCGCCGTCGGCGGCGCGCCGGCACTTCTGACGCACCGTCAGATCACAGGAGTAGCCTGATGTCCATGGATGAGAACTTCCCGAAGATCATCTCCGTCGATGACCACGTCATCGAGCACGGTCGGGTCTGGCTCGACCGCCTCCCGGCCAAGTACCACGACGTCGGGCCCCGCACCATCCAGGAGCGCGGGAAGATGCAGTTCGTCGGCGGCGTGTTCAGCTACGAGCCCTCCGCCGAGGGCGAGCTGTGGGACTGGTGGCTGTACGAGGCCAAGCGCGTCCCGCAGACC
>CALANQ010000537.1 GCA_937926025.1 uncultured Acidimicrobiales bacterium | reverse complement strand
CCGAACGACCACTTCGGCAGCATCGCCCGCGCCCACCCGCTGACGGTCACCCGAGCGCTCGAGGTCGGGGTGAAGGTGGCCGGCGCCGTGGAGACCGCGCACCGGGCATCGATCCTGCACCGCGACATCAAGCCGGCCAACGTGCTGCTCACCGCCTACGGCGAGCCGGCCCTCACCGACTTCGGGATCGCGGGCGGCGATGGCGACACCGCCGCCACCGATGAGCCCAGTGCCGGGGTGTCGATCCCCTTCGCCGCCCCCGAGGTGCTGAGCGGTGCCACCAGCGGCGACCAGCGCTCCGACGTCTACTCGTTGGGCGCCACCGTGTACGCCCTGCTCGCCGGCCGATCCCCGTTCAGCACGGGCACCGCGCTGACCGACGCCGAGCTCGTCCGCCGCGTCCTCCACGAGCCGCTGGCGCCCACCGGGCGCAGCGACCTGCCGCCGTCGCTCGAACGGGTGCTGTCCACCGCCCTCCAGCGAGATCCGGGCAACCGCTTCCAGTCCGCCGCCGAGCTGGGTCGAGCCCTGCAGGGCGTCGAGGCCGAGCTGGGGCTGGCCCAGACCCCGCTGCGCATCCCCGAGGCGCTGGCCGTCCCCCAGCCCCGCCCCGCCGCCGACGACGACGACAGCACCCGCTTCCGCGCCCTCCAGCGGATCGATCCCGACGGCCCGCCCGCGCCGCCACCGCCGACCCTGCCGCCCGGACCGGTCCCACCCGAAGCGTCGCCCGACCGGGCGTGGACCGGCGACCGCACCCCGGCGGCCGTCCCCGCCGACGTCCGCCTCGGAGACCGCACCGTCCACCGCGGCGGGGCGGCGCCTCCTGCCCCGGCTCCCGCCGTCCCCGAGGACGAGCCGGCACCGGTGCGCTCCCGGCGGAAGGTCGTCCTGGCGGCCGGCGCCCTCGCCGTGATCGTCGCCACCGTGGTCCTGCTGCTCCTCCAGGCCGGCGGCGGGGGCACCGATGCCGACGCCACCACCACGGTGCCCGACACCAGCCCGCTCGTGCTCGGCCAGAGCCTCGGACGCCCCGAGACCGTCCGGGTGACGCCCCTCGACGACGGCCAGCGCATCACCTGGCGGGCCCCGGCCGCCGAGGAGGGCGACCGGTACCAGGTGCTCTTCACCGACGGCCCGAGCGAGCTGCGCGGCGAGGCCTCGCTGGTGGACGAGCGCCAGCTCGACATCGACACCGCCGAGCGCGTCTGCGTCGTGGTGCAGGCCATCCGCGACGGCCGGGTCTCCGAGGACAGCACCGAGGTGTGCAGCCGATGAGCACCCTCCAGGTCGAGTACTGCGACGAGTGGTGGACCGTCGAGCAGACCGAGCCGTTCACCATCGGCCGGGCCGCCGACCTCTCCGTCGACGACAACCCGTACCTGCACCGGACGTTCCTCGAGATCCGCTTCGAGCACGGTGTCTGGTTGATCGCCAACGTCGGCAAGCAGCTGTCCGCCACGGTCGGCGACGTGGGCAACCAGCTCGTCGCCCACATCGCGCCCGGCGGCGTGCTCCCGGTGGTGTTCGACCGCTGCTACATCCGCTTCGGGGCCGGGCCCACCACCTACGAGGTCCAGCTCGTTCTCTCCGACCCGCCGTTCGGCGCCGCCCGGACCGACGACGGTGCCGAACCGGACGACGAGGATGACCACCACGACGGGCTCGCGGCCGCCACCCGCTCACCCGCTCGGCTCACCGCGGACCAGCGCCTGCTCGTGCTCGCCCTCGCGGAGCACGCCCTGCGCCGCACCGGCTCGGGCCCGAGCCCGCTGCCCGCCAGCGCCGAGGCCGCCCGCCGGATCGGCTGGAGCGACCGCAAGTTCAACAAGAAGCTGGACCAGGTCTGCCAGAAGCTGGCGAAGGCCGGGGTGCGGGGACTGCACGGCGGCCCCGGCGACATCGCCGCCAACCGCCGGGCCCGGCTGGTGGAGTACAGCCTGGCCAGCGGCATCGTGAGCGAGGCCGACCTGCCCGAGCTCGACGCCGCCGCCGAACGGGCACGGGCCGACGAGGCCGGGGACTGACCGGGCGGAGCCGCCGCCGGGTTGGGCGATCCGGTGGTCGGCGCGACACTGGCAGGCGTGACCGACGCCCCCGAACGCCTGCTGGCCGGCGAGCCCGCACCCGACGAGCCGGCCCGGCCGCGCCGCATCGCCGGGGCGGCCGACGACGTCCTGCTGGCCTCGGCCCGGGTGCACGAGTACTCCCGGGCCGCCAACCCCATCGGTGCCGGGATCACGCCCCGCATCCCGTTGGAGCAGTTCCCGCCGACGCTGCACACCTCCGTCACCGAGACCGCGGTCATCCCGCTGGACGTGTCCGACGCCCTCGGCATGCCGGGACCCGCCACCAGCCCGGCCCTGTTCGCCGCGTTCGTCCGCATCGTGCCCGGCACGCCGCTCATCACCGCCCCGGAGGCCACCTCGGAGCTGGTGTACGTCATCGCCCGGTCCGGCACCACCTCGGCCGACGACGGAGCCACCACCATCGCCTGGGGCCGC
>CALANQ010000536.1 GCA_937926025.1 uncultured Acidimicrobiales bacterium | reverse complement strand
GCGTGTCCTGTGGAGCGGCGCCCCACACCACGAGCGCGCCCGAGCCGAACGCCGCTCGCGCGACGCCGGGGAGGTTCTGGACGACACGAAGCGCCTCGCCGCCCGTGCCGGGCACGCGGCGCGCTTCCTCCGTCTTGATCGCGACGGTCGTCGCCTCCTTCTGGATGCGCGGTGCGATGACCTCGATCGTGAGCGAATCGGCGTCGTCGCCCTGATCGCCTTCCTCGTCTGGGAGCACCGCAGCCGCCACCCGATGCTGCCGCTGCGCATCTTCCGGTCCCGCCAGTTCAGCGGGGCCAACCTCACCACCTTCGCGGTCTACGCCGCGCTGGGCGCCGCCTTCTTCCTGGTGACCCTCCGGCTGCAGATCTCGCTCGGCTACTCGGCGTTCGAGGCGGGCGTGTCGTTCTTCCCGTTCACCCTGCTGATGCTGTGGCTGTCGCCGAAGGCCGGCCAGCTCAGCCAGCGCATCGGGCCGCGGGTGCCGATGACCGTCGGACCGCTGGTGGCCGCCACCGCCATGGTGCTGTTCGGCCAGATCGACCCCGGGGACCGCTACCTCACCAGCGTGCTCCCCGCCGTCGTGCTGTTCGGCCTGGGCATGGCCACCACCGTCGCGCCGCTGACCGCCACCGTGCTGGCCAGCGTCGACGACGCCATGACCGGCGTGGCCTCCGGCGTCAACAACGCGGTGTCGCGGCTGGCCGGGCTGCTGGCGGTGGCCGTCCTGCCCGCCCTGGCCGGCATCGCGCTGTCGGACTCCCTGGCCGACGCCCTCGACGCCGGGTACGCCACGGCCCTCCGGCTGTCCGCCGCGCTGGCCGCGGCGGGCGGCGTCATCGCGTGGGTCATGGTGCGCCGGGCGACCCCCACCCGGCCGGTCGTGCACCCGTCGCCCCAGGTGGCGTGCGGCGACCCGTGCCTGGCCGAGGAGCCGGCGACGCCGGCACCGGCCTGAGCCCGAGCCGCCTGGCTGCTCACCCGTCCGGGTGAAATCCGCCGGATCGACGTGGGCCGTTCGCCTCAAACCTCCCCACCGGCGTGGCGACCGGTGCCAAGCTGCCGATCAGGAAACGAGCACCGGGACGGGGAGGGTGTCGTGCGAGTGACCGAGGGACAATCGATTCCGGCGCCTCCGGCTCACGACGCACCGACCGTGCCCGACACCACCGGCGTCACGCCCGAGCTGCTCGACCGGCTCCGGCCCTACCTGGCCGAGTCGCTCATGGTGCTCGACGCCGACTGGACGGTGAAGGCGAACCTGGCGCCGCCCGGCGGGCTGATCGGCCGAGGGCTCGGCCTCGGGGTCCACACCCTCGAGGACATGCACCCAGACGACGCCATCATGGTGATGGACCTGGGCATCCAGGCGTTCTCCACCGAGCCCGGATGGCAGGGCTCGAAGATCGTCCGCATGCGCACCGGCGACGGCACCTACGGCCGCTACGAGATCACCGCCATCAACCACCTCGACGATCCGGTGATCGCCGGCATGGTGGTCCGCACCCGGGAGCTGCCGCTCGACGTCACCGAGGACCTCACCGGCATCGAGCGCACCTCCGCCATCGAGACCCTGGCCGAGATGCTGCCCCTGGGCGTGCTGCTGCTCGACAAGAACGGCCGGGTCGTGTTCGCCAACGACAACGCCTGCGGGATGCTGCTCAGCGAGCCCGAGGGCCTCAAGCGCGACGGGTTCACCGGCCGGCTCGCCCCCAACGATGCGCTGATCTGCGCCGAGATCGTCCGCCGCGTGCTGGCCGAGCCCGGCCACGAGCGCTGCGCCGTCACCATGACGGGCGGCCAGGTGGAGCGGGCCGAGCTCCAGTTCACGTCCGAGGGCGCCCCCGACGCCATCTCCTGCGTGGTGGTCACCATCGAGGACATCACCGAGCGCGACGCCGAGCACCGCGACCTCGAGGCCCGTGCCAACCAGGACCCGCTCACCGGACTGCTCAACCGGGCGTCGCTGCATCGCCTGCTCGACCAGCGCCTGGCCGACGGCACCCCCACGATGGTGGCGTACCTGGACCTCGACGGCTTCAAGGCCGTGAACGACACGTGGGGCCACGAGCGCGGCGACCAGCTCCTGGTGGCGGTGGCGCGGGGCCTGGCCGACGTCTGCGCCGACGACGACGAGATCGCCCGGCTCGGCGGCGACGAGTTCGTGGTGGTCACCGATCCGAGGCACAGCTACGAGGCGCTCGGCAACAGCCTGCGCGACGCGGTGGCCGTGGCGACCCGGCAGGACCAGCAGCGGGTCACCTGCAGCATCGGACTGGCCGTGACCCAGCCCGGCGACACCTGCCACGACGTCCTGCGCCGCGCCGATCACGCCATGTACACCGCCAAGTCCCGCCGCCGCCGCTGACCAGCGACCGGCGACCGGCGACCGGCGACCGGCGACCGGCGACCTAGACGCGGCGGGCCAGGACCAGGCCGAACTCGTCGCCCGGCGACACCCAGGTGACGTCGGCGGCGAACCCGTGGGCCGACAGCTCGCCGGCGAAGTCCTCCGGCGCGAACTTGGCACTGATCTCGGTGAGCAGGTCGTCGCCCTCGTCGAGGTCCACCGCCACGTCGAGCGACGCGATGGTGGCGTGCACCGGGCGACGGGCCCGCAGCCGCATCTCGATCCACCGCTCCTCTGCGTTCCAGCGGGCCACGTGGTCGAAGTCGCTCGGTTCGAAGTCCGCGCCGAGCTCGCGGTCCAGCACCACCAGCGAGTTGCGGTTGAACGCCGCCGTGACCCCCTCGGCGTCGTCGTAGGCGGCCACGATCTGCGCCGGGTCCTTCAGCAGGTCGATGCCGATGAGCAGCAGATCGTCGGGCGCCATGGCCGACCCGAGGTCCTCGAGGAACCGGGCCCGCTCGTGCGGTCGGAGGTTGCCGATGGTCCCGCCGAGGAAGGCCACCAGCGTGCGGCCCTTCGCCGGGATCTGGCCCAGGTGCTGGTGGAAGTCGCCGACGATGCCGTGGAAGGCCAGCTCCGGGAACTGGGCGCCCAGCTTGTCGATGGCGCCGCGCAGCGTGGCCTCGCTCACATCGAACGGCACGTAGGTCCGCAGGGAGCCCGACCGGGTCAGCGCCGCGATGATCTCGACCGTCTTGTCCGACGTGCCCGACCCGAGCTCCACCAGCGTCTCGATGCCCAGCAGCGCCAGGTCGTCCATGTGCTGCTGGAGCAGCCGGCGCTCCGCACGGGTCTGGTAGTACTCCGGCAGCCGGGTGATCTGGTCGAACAGGATGCTGCCGCGCTCGTCGTAGAACCACACGGGCGACAGCTGCGGGGGCGACGCGGCCAGGCCCGAGCGCACCTCCGCCGCTCGGGCGTCGCGCCAGTCCTGGGCCTGGAGCAGCACCTCGACGCGGGGTTGGTCGATCGTGGTCATGGGGTCACGCTCCTTGCGAGGCGGGCACCGCTGAAGGCCCAGCGGGAAGAAGTTGCGGTACGTGGCCCGGATGTGGCCGGGCGGCGTGACGCAGGCCCCGCCCCGCAGCACGTGCTGGTTGACCATGAACTTGCCGTTGTACTCACCGACGGCGCCCGCCGCCGGCTGGAACCCGGGGTACGGCAGGTAGGCGCTGGCCGTCCACTCCCACACGTCGCCGTAGAGCTGGGCGACATCGGGGCCGTCGGCCGGCGCCGCCAGGGGGTGCAGCAGATCGACATCGAGCACGTTGCCGACGGGCGCCTGGCGCACCGCCACCGACTCCCACTCCGCCTCGGTGGGCAGGCGGGCACCGGACCAGCGGGCGATGGCGTCGGCCTCGTAGTAGCTGAGGTGGCAGGCGGGCTGGTGAGGATCGACCGGCGTGCGGCCGCCGAGCGTGAACACCGACCAGCCGTCGGGCTCCGCCTGCCAGTAGAGGGGGGCGTCCCAGCCTTCGGCCTGGACCGTGGCCCAGCCATCGGACAGCCACAGCTCGCTGCGCCGGTAGCCGCCGTCGTCGATGAACGCCTCCACCTCGGCGTTGGTGACGGCGCGCGACGCCAGCTCGAACGGCTCCAGCCACTGGCGGTGCACCGGGCCCTCGTTGTCGTAGGCGAAGCCCGACCCGTCGTGACCGATGCACACCGCGCCGCCCGGCTGCGCCACCCACCGCAGCTCCGGCGCCGGGCGGGCCGCCGCCCGCGCCGTCCGGTACACGGGATCGAGCCGGTTGTGCGCCAGCGCGTGCTTGATGTCCATCAGCAGCAGCTCCTGGTGCTGCTGCTCGTGGTGGCAGCCCAGCTCCACCAGCGCCAGCACCTCCGGTGCCGGATCCGCGGCGAGCAGATCGACCAGGGCGTCGTCGACGTGCGAGCGGAACCGCCCGACCTCCTCGACACCCGGCCGGCTGACCACCCCTCGGCTGGCCCGCGGGTGACGGGGCCCGACCGCCTCGTAGTACGAGTTGAACAGGTACCGGTACGCCGGGTCGTACGTGCGGTAGCCGGCGTGGTGCGGCTGGAGCACGAACTCGTCGAAGAACCACGTGGTGTGCGCCCGGTGCCACTTGGTCGGGCTGGCATCGGGCATGGACTGGACCGTCTGGTCCTCGGCCGAGAGCGGCGCCGCCAGCGCCTCGGTCAGCTCGCGGACCGCCAGGAACCGCTCGGCCCACGACGGGGCCTCGGCATCGGGTCGTGCGCCCACCACGGGGTGAGCGTACGAGGACGAAGGTGTCCTCGCGCCGACGGAGATCGAACGATTCGAGAAACTCGACACGGGCATCCCACTGCCCGATCGACCCGCGACCCAACCCGACGGCCAGGTCGGCGGCTTACCGCAGGTGCGGGGCCACCGCCTCGGCGATGAGCTGGAGGTGCTCCAGGTCGTGCAGGTCCAGCACCTGGAGGTACGCCCGGGTGGCGCCGAGCGCCGCGAACGCGCGCAGCCGCTCCACCACCTCGTCGGGCGTGCCGGCCGCACCGTTCTCCCGCAGCTCCGCCGGCTCCCGCCCGATGGCCTGCGCCCGGCGCGCCACCTCGGCCTCGTCGGCACCCACGCACACCACCTGGGCCGCCGAGTACACGACATCGCCCGGGTCCCGGTCGCGGGCCTCGCAGGCTGCCCGCACCCGGTCGAACGCGGCAGCCGTGTCATCGAGCGACGAGAACGGCATGTTGAACTCGTCGGCGTAGGTGGCGGCCAGGCGCGGCGTGCGCTTGGCACCTCCGCCGCCGATCAGGATCGGCGGGCGAGGCGACTGCACCGGCTTCGGCAGCGCCGGCGAGCCCGACAGCTGGTAGTGCTCGCCGGCGAACGAGAACGTGTCGCCGGGCGCCGTCTCCC
>CALANQ010000535.1 GCA_937926025.1 uncultured Acidimicrobiales bacterium | reverse complement strand
CCCACTGGCGTGCCCTCCTAGGTTCGGTACCGAACGGGACTACTCCCGTCCGACGCTCGGCCCGGCGGTGGGGCTGGTGGCGGCCAAGCTCGGCAAGCCGTTCATGCCGTGGCAGCAGTACGTGGCGGACGTGCTCGGCGAGATCGATCCGGATCCTGATCCTCGGACGGGCCGCGACCGGCTGTTCTACGACGAGGGCGACATCACCGTTCCCCGCCAGTCGGGCAAGACGACCTTCAAGCTGGCGAAGGCGACGCACCGCTGCACGGCGACCGGGTTCTTCGGGGCCCGTCAGCACCTCGTCTACACCGCCCAGACCCGCAACAAGGCCCGGGAGAAGTTCGAGGAGGAGTTCGCACCGGACCTGCTCGCCCCGGGCTCCGCCTTCCGGACACGGGTCCGTGCGGTGTGGGGCAACGGCAACGAGCACCTCCGGTTCCAGAACGGCAGCCGGTTCGGCATCGAGGCCACGACCGAGAAGGCCGGCCACGGCGGCGTCATCGACGAGGCGTACATCGACGAGGCGTTCGCCCAGGTCGACGACCGGCTCGAGCAGGCGTTCGACCCGGCGATGATCACCCGCCTGTCGAAGCAGCTCCTCGTGGTGTCGACGGCCGGTTGGCTCGACGCCTCGCCGTACCTGCTCGGCAAGGTGAAGGTCGGGCGCGATCAGATCGAGAGCGGACAGCGGACCCGCACCGCCTACTTCGAGTGGTCGGCGCCCGACGACGCCGACATCGAAGACCCGGCGGTGTGGTGGGCGTGCATGCCGGCGCTCGGGTTCACCGTCACCGAGGACGCGATCCGGTCGCAGCTCGACAAGGCGCTCCGCAACGGCAAGGTCAACGGGTTCCGCCGGGCCTACCTGAACCAGTGGGTGCTCAAGGAGGCCGCCGCCGAGGCGGTCATCGACGCCGAGTCGTGGTCGGCGCTCACCTCCAAGAGCCCGGACCGGCCGTCCCCGGTGGCGTTCTCGGTCGTGGTCTCCGACGACCGCAAGTGGGCGAGCATCGGACTCGCCGGGCGCCGCACCGACGGCCGGTCACACGTGCAGATCGTCCAGGCCGGACGCGGCACCCGCTGGGTCGTCGAGCGGCTCGTCGAGCTGAACGCCGACTGGTCGCCCACCGGCATCGCCGTGGTGCCCTCGTCGCCGGCCGGGTCGCTCATCGGAGCGATGGAAGAGGCCGGTCTCCCCCTCGTCAAGGTCGGCACCGACCAATCGCAAGCCTGCGGGCTCTTCGTCGACGCCGTCGAGGAGGGCACCGTCGCCCACACGAACCAGCCCCAGATCGCCGTGGCCATCGGAGCAGCCGACACCCGCAAGGTCGGTCAGGCGTGGGTGTGGAAGGCCAAGGACGACACCGACATCTCGCCGTTGTGGGCCGTGACCCTCGCGCTCCACGCACTCGGCAAGCAGCCCACCGGGACACGGAAGAAGAAGGCAGGTGTGTACTGGTGACGCTCTCGCAGACCGACATCGTCGAACTGACCACCGACACGCTCCTGCCGGCGTTCCTGGCTGAGCGCCGCCGGCTCGACACGATCGACCTCTGGTACCGGTGGGCGCACGAGGATCTCGTAATCCCCAACGGGGCCACCCGCGAGATGAAGGCGCTGCTGCAACTGGCCCGGACCCCGTGGCTCGGCCTGGTCGTCACCGGCGTGGCCCAGTCGATGTACGTGGACGGCTACCGCACACCGGAGGCCAAGGACGACGCAGCGCCGTGGATGCTGTTCCGCCGCAACGGGCTCCAGTCCCGTCAGAGCGCCATCCACCGGGCGATGCTCGCCTACGGACGGTCCTACGGCACGTCGCTGCCCGGCAAGGACCCGGTGACCGACGAGGACACCGTCGTCATGCGCGGCTACTCGCCGCGCAACATGCTGGCCTTCTGGGGTGACCCGGTGGTCGACGAGTACCCGATGTACTCGATCCGGGGCATCGCCCAAGGCGACCACTGGCTGCTCGAGGTGCTCGACGGCGACGCCAAGTACCACCTGACCACCGAGGTGCCATCGGGCTCGGGTGAGCAGGTCCGCTACCTGGACGACCAGATCCACGACGCCGGCGTCTGCCCGGTCGTGCAGTTCTCCAACCTGCTCGACCTCGAAGGCCGCACCGACGGCGAGGTCGAGCCGCTCATCCCGCTCGCCAAGCGCATCGACAAGACGGCCTACGACCGGCTGCTGATCCAGCACTTCAACTCGTACAAGGTGCGTTGGGCGACCGGCCTGTCCCAGCCGGAGGACGACGAGGCCGCCAACCTCCGGCTCCGGCTCCGCCAGGACGACCTGCTCATCAACGAGTCGCCCGACGGCGCGTTCGGAACGCTGCCCGAGACGACGATGGACGGGATCCTCAAGGCCTACGAGACCGACATCAAGACCCTCGCCGCGGCATCGCAGACCTCCGTGTACGCCCTCACCGGCGACATGATCAACGTCAACGCCGAGGGCCTGGCCGCCGCCCGTGCCGAAGCCGACGCCAAGCTCTCCGAGCGCAAGATGTCCGCCGGCGGGACCTGGGACAAGTGGCTCCGGCTCAGCTCGTACCTCAACGGCGACGACGCCTCCGCTAACGACTTCCTTGCGGAGGTCACCTGGGCCGATACCTCGACCCGGTCGCTCGCCGCTGCCGCCGACGCGCTCGGCAAGATCGCCACGCAGCTCCAGGTGCCGCCCCGTGCGCTGTGGACGCTCATCCCCGGCGTCTCCAAGACCATGGCCGACGAGTGGAAGCAGATGGCCGAGGAGGACGACCCGATCGCCCAGTTCTCCGCCACCCTCGACCGCCAAGCCGGCTGACCATGGCCGGAGCGCTCGCCACCGCCCACCGGCAGGCGCAGCTCAAGATCCGGGCCCGGACGCTCCGGGAGCTGAACGCCCTCTGGCCCGGCATCGACTGGTCGAACCTCGACCGGGCGTTCCCGGTGTGGGTCGAACTCGTGTCGGGCATCGTTGCCCGCAACCGGGCCGACTCCACGACCCTCGCCGCCGCCTACCTCAAGGCCACCCGCAAGGCAGCAGGCATCCTCGGCGCAGCACCCATCTCGCTCGCCGGCCCGGTCCCCGACAGCCAGCTGTTCACGTCGCTGTGGGTCACCGCCGGGCTCGGCGTCCAAGCCGCCGGAGCCGACCCCGCCCTGGCCGACACCGCCGTCGCCAAGGCCTTCGTGAAGTCCTCCGGCGCCGTGACCCGGCTCGTGCTCGCCGGCGGCCGGGAGACGATCACCGAGACCACCCGCGCCGACCCCAGGGCGGTCGGCTTCGAGCGGGTCACCTCTCCGAACTGCTGCGACTTCTGCTCCGACCTCGCAGCCATGGCCGAGACCAACCCGGCGCTCGCCACCGATTTCGAGGCCCACGACCACTGCGGCTGCTCAGCCGAACCGGTCTACGGCTGACCCCAGATGTCCCCGGCGCGAGGCCGGGGCTCAACCAAGCAGGAGGCCCGCGATGGGCGACAGCAGCAAGGGCAAGGACGCACCCGCGACGGGCGTGGACGACCCCGACGACGACCTGGGCAAAGGCGGCAAGGCCGCCCTCACCAAGGAGCGTCGAGCCCGGCGCGACGCCGAGCAGAAGGTCCGCGACCTCGAGGCCCGCATCGCGGACATCGAGAAGAAGCCGACCAAGAGCAAGGGCAAGGACGACGAGGACGACAGCGTGGTCGAAGACCTCAAGGCCCAAGTCACCAAGCTCAACGAGGACCTCGCCGACGAGCGCGTGATGCGCCTCAAGGCCGAGGTCGCCGCCGAGAAGGGCCTCACCCCGGCCCAGGCCCGGCGGCTCTCCGGCACCACCAAGGAGGAGCTGGAGGACGACGCCGACGACCTGATCGAAGCGTTCCCCGCCCCGCCCGCGAAGGGCGACGACGAGGACGACGACCCGGTCGTCGGCAAGGCGAAGGACCGCCGACCGCCGGCCCGGCACCCCAAGGAACGGCTCAAGGCCGGCACCGGACGGGATGACGAGCCGGTCGAGGAGACCGACGTCAAGAAGCTCGGCGCTCGGATGTTCGAGAGCTGAACAACCCCCGCACGGGTCCCGCCATGGGTCCGACGCGGTCCATCAACCCCGAGACCCAGGAGGTCTGACCCATGGCACTGTTCACCGCCGCCCAGGCGGCTCGCTCCACCCTGGCCGCGCTCCGGTACCTCTCGGTGCTGCCGCGCACCGTGCGCCAGGACTTCTCCGAGGAGTTCGTCAACAAGAAGGGCCAGACGGTCAACGTCCTCGGTCCCATCACCGTTGGCGAGGCGCGGGTCTACACCAAGGCCAACCGCACCAACCGGGACGCGATCCAGTTCGACGACGTCGACGAGGCCGTGTACCCGGTGAAGATGGAGGATCAGGTCTACAAGGCGCTCCGGGTCCCGGACGACTTCAACACCTTCACCCTCCAGCAGGCCGAGAAGCAGCTCCTCATCCCCTCGGCCCGGTCCGTGGTGAAGGGTCTGGCTACCCCGCTCCACAACAAGATGCAGGAGATCAGCCCCGCCACCGAGTGGACCGTCCCGGCCGTCGCCGCCGACGGCTCGAACATCCGCGCCGTGCTCATCGCCCTGCGCCAGGTGTTCAGCATCCGCGAGGTGCCGCTCGAGGACCGGTTCGTCGCCGTCGGCGCCGGCATCGAGGCCGCCATCCTCAGCGACCCGCAGCTCCAGAAGGTCAACGAGTCGGGCTCCGACGGCCTGCTCCGCCGGGCCGAGATGCTCGACCTGTTCGGCTTCCAGATCGTCGCCGAGCCCCGGCTGCCGCTGTACTTCGGCATCGCCTACCAGCGCGACGCCTTCGCCTCGGTCACCCGCCCGTCGGCCAACCCCGACGGCGCCGCCATGTCGGCCACCGTGTCTCAGGATGGCTACGCGCTGCGCTGGCTCAAGCACTACAACGCCAGCCAGCTCGAGGACCAGAGCGTCGTCGACGCCTTCGTCGGCGCCGACATCCTCGACCCCGAGCGGGCCGCGTCGTTCAGCCTGGCGCTGATCGGCACCTCCATCGTCATCACCGACGACACCGAGACCATCGCCGTGGGCGGCACCTTCCGCCTCGAGGTCAAGGACTCGTCCGGCAACGTGATCCCGAACCGGCTCATCACCTTCACCACCTCCAACGCCGGCCGCGCCACGGTCGACGCCGACGGTGTGGTCCACGGTGTCGCCGCCGGCTCGGCCGCCACGATCACCGCAACGTTCCAGACCAAGACGGACACCGCGGCCATCACGGTCAGCTGATCACCGTGGCACTGGCTCCGCTCGCGACCAAGGAGAAGCTCGAGGTGCTGCTCCGGCAGCCCCTCACCGGCGACGACGAGGCGTGGGCGGAGCTGGTGCTCGGCGGGGTCTCCTCGCTCATACGCGAGGCGGCGAACCGCACCTGGGAGACCGACCCGGTCCCCGACGTCGTCGAGTTCGTCGCCCTCAACATCGCAGCCCGGGTGTTCCGCAACCCCGACGCAGCGTCCAGCGTCGCCAAGAACACCGGCCCTTTCGGCCGCACGATCACGTTCGCCGACCCCAAGGCGGTCGGCTTCTACCTGACCGACGACGAGAAGCGGCTCGTCACGCCCAAGCGAACCGGCGTCGCCGGGCTCTGGACGCTCGGCACTACCCGAGACGACCCGATCGGCGACACCGGCTACGTCCCCACCCCCGACGGCCAGCCCATCCCCTGGTACGGACCGGACATCATCCGATGACCGGCGAGACCATCACCGTCCAGCGAGGGACGACCTCTGCGCCCGGCCGCCGCAACGACACCTCGATCGACTGGACCAACCCCGCCGAGCACGACATCACCGGCTGCCACATCGCTCCTCGGCCGTCGACCGAGAACAACGACGGACGCTCGGGCGTCATCGTCGGCCACACCGTCTTCGCTCCGCCCGGAGCCGACGTCCGCGCAACCGACCGCCTCATCATCCGAGGCGAGCCCCACGAGGTCGAGGGCCGACCCAGCGTGTGGCACGACCCCGAAGACCCGTCGTGCGACGGAGTCGAGATCACCGCCACGTTCGCCGAGGGCTGACCGATGCGCATCGAACTGAACTCCGACGCCATCGACGCCCTCCTCAAGTCCGACGAGGTCCAAGCGGAGCTCGAACGGCGCGCCCGGCTCATCGCCGACGTCGCAGGCCCCGGCATGGAGGCCGAGGTCACCGTCGGCGCCACCCGCGCCCGAGCTACCGTCCGCACCGGAACCCCCGAAGCGATGCTCGCCGAAGCCCGCGAGCGCCGGCTCACCTACGCCCTGGACGCCGGCCGTGGCTGAGCACGTCACGTTCCCCGACGCCGCAGCCATCGCCATCAGCGTCGTCAACGCCCACCCTGCGGTCACCGTCGAGGCCCACGGCCGGGTCCCAAACCCGCGACCCATCGAGTTCATCCGGATCCGTCGCTTCGGCGGCCCCAAGCAGAACCTCGTGATGGACGGCGCCCAGCTCACCATCGAAGGCTGGGGCAAGACCGACGAGGACGCCCACGACCACGTCCAAGCCGCCCGGGCCGCCCTCTACGCCGCATCCGGCGAGGTCGTCGACGACGTCACCGTTGGCCTGGTCGAGGAGCTGGCGGGACCCGCCGAACTTCCAGACCCGGACTCGGACTCGCCCCGGGTGACCATGACCATGGTCTTCCCGTGCCGGGGTACCTGATGCGGATCACGATGCTGTGGCCGTTCGGCCGCTACCAGCCGGGCGACGTCGTCGACGTCGACGACCGCATCGCCGCCGTGATGAGAAGCGAGGGGTTCGCCCGCCTCGCTGGCCAGCCCGAGCCCGAGCCGGCGCCCACCTCCGTCACCTTCGCCGCCCTCCAGACCTACGCCGCCAGCAACGGCTGCTCGCTCGCCGAGGCCCGCGACCGCATCGCAGCGGAGCGCGAGGCCCCACCCACCGGCCCGCTCACCGAACCCGAACAGCAGGAGGCGCCATCGTGCGCGTGATCATCACCAACGCGGTCGGCCCCCACACGCTGGGCCCGGCCGACCTTCCCGTGGACGAGGCCCGCCGCCTCGTCCACGAGGGCTACGCCATCGTCCCCGACCCGAAGGCCAAGGCCAAGAACATCGACGAGATCCTCGCCGACGTCGGCGAGGACCCCGCCAAGGCCGCCGAGGCCCTCGCCGCCGAACTGGCGGCCACCCGGCCCCGCACCACCCTCGTCGACGCCCTCACGGCGATCGCCGGCACCAACACGGACCAGGAGGTCTGACCCATGGGAACCAACGCCAACGTCCGCGTGTGGCTCAAGGGGCAGGTCTTCGCCGGCCCCCTGGGCACCTCGCTGCCCACCGACCTCGACTCGGCGCTCAACGCAGCGCTCAAGGACCTGGGACTGCTCACCGACGACGGGGTCACCGACGACCCCGGCCGCGGCGTGAAGAACATCCTCGCCCTCGGCGGGCTCAACGTCCGGTCCTTCGTCGAGACCGAAGAGCCCACCGTCAAGATCGTCTGCCTCGAGGAGAACGCCATCGTCCAGTCGATCATCAACCCCGGCGGCAACCCGGAGACCGACGAGGACGGCGTCACCGTCATCGACATGGCCCAGTACGAGCCGAACCCCATGGCGTTCGTCATCGTGAACAAGGACGGCGGCATCACCTCGCGCCAGACCATCACCCGAGGCGAGATCCTCGAGGTCGGCCCACGGGTGATGAAGGCCGACGCCGCCACCCGCGAGCTGACGATCGTCAAGTACTTCGACAGCAACGGCAAGACCGGGAAGCTCATCACCAAC
>CALANQ010000534.1 GCA_937926025.1 uncultured Acidimicrobiales bacterium | reverse complement strand
CCCGCCTCTTCCTCCACCGCATTCCGGGGCTCGATCCGCTCGGCCTCGGCCTCGGGGTCGGCGCCGGACCGGCGGCCGGCCTTCCGGTCCCCGGCTGGGACTGAGCAACCGCGTCCGATCTGCCGCCCGCTGGTCCCGTCCCTGCCAGGGACGTGACGGCGGGCGGTCCGGAACGTGACCGGAATCCTCACCTCCCGGTCATTCACCGGAAAGGTCTGGGTCACCTGTCGTCAAGGTGGAAGTCGTGCGGCGGAAACCGCTCCGACCTTGATGCGAAATTGGGCCTCTCTAGCTTGCGGCTGCTCACACACGCTCGTGCGGGCCCTGAAAGGAGCTTCTTCAAGATGTTGGGAAAGACGCGCTTCCGGCCATTCATGGTCGTCGCAGCAGTCGGTGCGCTCACGTTCTTCGCAGCGGGGTGTGGATCGAGTGACTCGTCAAGCAGTTCGAGCAGTGGCGGCGGCTCGTCATCGGGGGACACCTGCGTCGACGGCGACACCGTCAAGCTGGGCTTCCTGAACTCCACCTCGGGCCCGATGGCCATCAGCGAGCAGACGGTCCGCGACTCGCTGATCCTGGCCGCCGAGGAGATCAACGACGACGGCGGGATCATGGGCAAGCAGATCGAGTACGTCGAGGAGGACGGCCAGAGCGAGCCCACGGTCTTCGCCGAGAAGATCAACAAGCTCCTCACGGAAGACCAGGTCGCAGCGGTCTTCGGCGGCTGGACCTCGGCTTCCCGCAAGGCCATGCTGCCGGTGGTGGAGGGGGCCGACGGCCTGCTCTTCTACCCGGTCCAGTACGAGGGTCTCGAGGCGTCGGAGAACATCTACTACACGGGTGCGACGACCAACCAGCAGATCATCCCGGCCATGGACTTCCTGAAGGAGCAGGGCGTCGAGACCCTGTTCCTGGCGGGCTCGGACTACGTCTTCCCCCGGACGGCCAACAAGATCATCAAGCAGTACGCCAAGGAGCTCGGCATCGAGATCGTCGGCGAGGAGTACGTGCCGCTGGACAGCGATGACTGGACGACCCAGGTCGCCAAGATCGCAAAGGCCAAGCCGGACTTCGTGTTCAACACCATCAATGGATCGTCGAACGTCGGCTTCATCAAGGCCTACTACGAGGCCGGTCTCGGCCCGGATAACTCGCCCATCATCTCGGTGTCCATCGCCGAAGAAGAGGCCCCGGCCATGGGCGAGGACGTGAGCGGCCAGTACGCCGCCTGGAACTACTTCCAGAGCGTCGACAGCCCGGAGAACGAGACCTTCATCAAGGCCTTCCAGGACAAGTACGGCGAGGACCGGCCCACGTCGGATCCGATGGAGGCGGCGTACACCTCGCTGTACCTCTACAAGAACATGGTCGAGAAGGCGAAGTCCTTCTGCGTCGATCAGGTCAACGAGGCCTCCGACGGCGTCACCTTCGACGCTCCGGAGGGCACGGTCACGGTGAACGGTGAGAACCACCACATCGCCAAGACCGGCCTCATCGGCCAGATCAACGACGAGAACCAGTTCGACATCGTCTGGAGCTCCGAGAAGCCGATCGAGCCCGATCCGTTCCTCGAGGGCTACGACTGGTGGGACCCCAACGCGGAGTGAGTCCCAGCTGACCACCAACCACTGATCGGTCGGGGGTGCCGTGCCCGAGCACGGCACCCCCGTCGGTCGGTACCGACCTCGTCCCTGGACCTCACCCAGAAAGCAGCGGGATGCGCGAACTCCTGACCCCCTTCCTGACCGGCACGGCGTCCGGCGCCATCTTGTTGCTGGCGGCGCTCGGCCTGACCCTGACCTTCGGTCAGATGGGCGTGATCAACATGGCGAACGGCGAGTTCCTCATGGCCGGCGCCTACGTCGCCTACCTCACCCAGCAGGTGATCACGAGCACCGGGCTCTCGATCATCGTCGCCATCCCCGCGGCCTTCCTGGTGGCCGGCCTCCTCGGCCTGCTCCTCGAGGTCACGATCATCCAGTTCATGTACAAACGGCCGCTCGACACGTTGCTGGCGACGGTCGGCGTGGCCCTCGTCCTCCAGCAGCTCGCCCGGGACCTGTTCGGTGCGCAGGGCGACCCGGTGAAGCCACCGACCTGGCTGCGAGGCAACATCTCGGTCTTCGGCTACCACTGGCCGCACCGCCAGCTGTTCACCATCGTCCTGGCCCTGGCCGCCCTCGGCGCCCTGAGCTCCGTCCTGAAGTACAGCTCGTTCGGCCGGCGGATCCGGGCCACGGTGCAGAACCGGGAGCTGGCGGAGACGCTGGGCATCTCGACCCGCAGCGTGGACCGGATGACGTTCTTCCTCGGGTCGGGCCTGGCGGGGGTGGGCGGTGTGGCCATCGCCCTCATCTCGGGGACCAACCCGACGCTCGGCACCGTCTACATCATCCCGGCGTTCCTGGTGGTGGTGGCGGGCGGCGTCGGCCAGATCAAGGGCACGGTGATCGCCGCCTTCGCCGTGGGCATCATCACGGCGTACCTGACGGACTGGACCAGCGGCAGCATGTCGCAGGTCATCGTGTTCGCCCTCGTGGTGATCTTCCTCCAGGTGAGGCCCCAAGGCCTCTTCACCGTCCGGACGAGGTCGCTCGCATGACCGCCCCCGACGCTCCGAAGACGGCCAGCCGGTTCACCCCGGCCCGGCTGTTCTCGTCCTACGGCGCCCTCGTGGCCATCGGCCTCGTGGCCCTGGTCCTGCTGGTGTGGGCGCCGGGCTCCCTCAGCGCCTTCCGCCTCGGGAACCTGGGCAAGTACTGCGCCTGGGCCATCGCGGCGGTGGGCATCGGCCTGGCCTGGGGTCGCGGCGGCATGCTCGTCATGGGCCAGGGCGTGTTCTTCGGGATCGGTGGCTACGCGATGGCCATGCACATGAAGCTCGAGGCCGCCGGCCCGGGCGGGGTGCCCGACTTCATGACCCTGTACGGCAACGGCACCATGCCGGGCTGGTGGGAGCCGTTCCGCAGCGGGCCGTTCACCCTGGCGGTGATCGTGCTGGGCCCGGCGATCGTGTCGTTCATCCTCGGCTACGGGATCCTCAAGCGGCGGGTGAAGGGGGCGTACTTCGCCATCCTCACCCAGGCGCTGGCGGTCGCCTTCGCCACGCTGCTGATCTCGACCATCAAGCAGACCGGTGGCTTCAACGGCCTCAACACGTTCTCCACCTTCTTCGGGCAGAACCTGTACGACCCGCAGGTGAAGGAGAACATCTACCTGATCACCGCCGGCCTCCTGGTCTTCTTCCTGGTGGTCGTGTGGCAGCTGTACCGGAGCCGCTACGGCGAGCTCCTGGTGGCCACCCGCGATGCCGAGGAGCGGGTGCGCTTCCTCGGCTACGACCCGGCCAACATCAAGCTGGTCGCCTTCGTGGCGGCCGCCGTCATGGCCAGCGTCGGCGGGGCGATGTTCGTGCCGATCGCCGGCATCATCTCGCCGTCGAACGTCGACGCGGCGGCGTCGATCATGCTGCTGGCCGGGGTGGCGCTCGGCGGCCGGTCGTCGCTGCTCGGCCCGGCCCTCGGCGCCCTCGCCGTCGGCTACGGCCAGTCGGCCCTCTCGGAGAAGTACCCCACCCAGTGGACCTACTTCCAGGGCGCCCTGTTCATCCTGGTGATGCTGTTCCTCCCGGCCGGCATCGCATCGATCTGGCCGAAGCTCAAGGCGCTGGTGCCGACGAAGCGGTCGGCCAGCCCGGGCGGGGTCGGCATCGAGGCCGAGGTCGAGGCCGACGCCGGGGCGGTGGCGCCCGTATGACCGCCTCCTTCCTCGGCCAGGACTACCTGGAGATCCGCGACCTCACCGTCGACTTCGACGGCTTCAAGGCCGTCAACAGCGTCGACCTGACGTTCCTGCAGGGGCGGCTGCACTTCCTGATCGGCCCCAACGGCGCCGGCAAGACCACCGTCGTCGATGCCCTCACCGGTCTGGTCCACGGCACCGGGCGGGCCGAGTTCCGCGGCCGGGACCTGCTCGGGATGAAGTCGCACAAGATCGTGCGGCTGGGCGTCGGGCGCACCTTCCAGACCGCCACCGTGTTCGAGCAGCTGAGCGTGCTCCAGAACCTCGACATCGCGGCGGGCCTCCACCGCCGGGCGGGCAGCCTGCTGCTGGCCCGGGGCAAGACCCCCGCCAAGGTGGAGGAGGCGCTGGAGACCATCGGCCTCACCACCCTGGCCAACCGGCCCGCCGGGGTGCTGGCCCACGGCCAGCGGCAGTGGCTGGAGGTCGGGATGCTGCTGGTGCAGGACGCCAGCGTGATGTTCCTCGACGAGACCGTGGCCGGCATGAGCACGGAGGAGCGCGAGGAGACCGGCGAGCTCCTCCAGCGCATCGCCGGCGACCGCACCATCGTCATCATCGAGCACGACATGGAGTTCATGCGGCGCTACGCGGACTTCGTGACCGTGCTGCACGCCGGGACGGTCCTCGCCGAGGGGACCGTGGCCGAGATCCAGGCCGACCCGCAGGTCCAGACCGTCTACCTCGGCACCGTCACGGAGGTGGCTGCCGATGCCTGATCCCATGCTCGAACTGGTCGGGGTCACCGCCGGGTACGGGCGGTCGATGGTCCTCTTCGACGTCGACCTCACCGTGCCCAAGGGCGGTGCCGTGGCGGTCATGGGCCACAACGGCGCCGGCAAGACCACCCTCCTCCGGGTGGCGGTCGGCCTGCTTCCGGTCCGGTCCGGCAAGGTGCTCCTCGACGGCCAGGACGTGACCCGCACCCGCCCCAACCGGCGGGGCCGCAACCGCCTCCGCCACGTCCCCCAGGGCCAGCCCTGCTTCCAGCAGATGACCACCCTGGAGAACCCGCAGCTGGTGCCGACTGTGGAGTCCGAGATCGACGAGGTGCTCGACACGCTCCCGGCGCTCAAGGACCTGCTCCAGC
>CALANQ010000533.1 GCA_937926025.1 uncultured Acidimicrobiales bacterium | reverse complement strand
GTACCACTCGCGCCGGTCGTTGCCGGCCGTGCCCCGGGTCCGGACGCCGCGCATGGCCACCCGGGCGATCGGGTCGATGGCGGTGCACCAGGCCGGGGAGGTGGCCAGGCGGCGGGGGACCAGTCGGAGCAGGTGGCCGGTCGGGGAGCGCCGGCCGATGGCGACGCTCGCCGTCAGGGCGCCGGCCTCCACGGCCAGCCGGCCGTCGGTCCGGTCGACGGCCACCGGGACGACGTCGACGCGGTCGAACCGGTAGGTCTCCTCCACGAACCGGGCGATCGCGTCCGTCGGCGCGCGCAGGATCCGGGTGCCGTCGGGCTGCTCGTGCATGACGTCGGCGAACGGGCCGAACGGGGAGTCCGGCCAGGAGCCGATCACGATGCGGTGCCCCGACGAGGTGCCGAACCCGCAGATCTCGCCTTCGAACCGTTCGTCCACGCCGGCCAGTCTCGCCGCTCGCACCTCGCCGTTCGCACCTAGCCTGGCGACGTGACGGCGCCGGGCGATGTGGACGACGAGGTGCTCGCGGCGCTGCGAGCCATCGTGCGGACGCTGCCCGAGACCACGGAGGAGCCGGCGTGGGTCGGCGTCCGCTGGAAGGTGCGCAACCGCACGTTCGGCCACGTGCTCACCATCGATGGCGGTCGGCCGGCCTCGCACGCCCGGGCGGCGGGTACCGACGGTCCGGCGACGGTGCTGACGTTCCGGTCCGAAGGGGAGGAGCTGGAGGTGCTCCGGCGCAGCGGCCCGCCCTACTTCTTCGGAGGCTGGGGTCGCGATGTGGTCGGCATCGTGCTGGACGGCTCGACCGCGTGGGACGAGATCGCCGAGCTGCTCACCGAGAGCTACTGCGCGATGGCCCCGAAGAAGTTGGCCGAGGCCGTGGTTCGCCCCGGAGGGTGAGCTGCAGCGGATCCCCCGGCACGCACCGGATCCGAGGGTTGATCCGCACGCCTGCCGGGAACGGTGGATCCATGGCTCCGGCACCGCCATCCGATCTGATCCCCGAGGGCGTGGATCCCGTCCTCCACCTCACGGTGCGGCCCGGGCTCCACGCGCCGGCGGTGGCGCGGGCCTTCATCCGCCTGGCGGTCGAGCTGCTGGGTGCGTCGGCCAACGACGATGTGCTGCTGCTCACCAGCGAGGCGGTCACGAACTCGGTGGTCCACGCGTCCACGACGTCGGTCGGGGTGTCGCTGTGGCGCACCGGCGGCACGGTCCACGTCAGCGTGACGGACAACGATCCCGAGGAGCCGCAGATGCAGCCCGCCGACCCCGGCCGGGCCGGCGGCTTCGGGATCCGGCTGATCGACATGTTGGCCGCCGACTGGGGCGTGGCCCGGACCGACGACGAGGGCAAGTGCGTGTGGTTCGAGGTCCCCGTCGCCGAAGGGCTCTCGGTCGTACCCTGACGCAGGGCCGTCGGGCGGCCCGGTTCCGGGGAGGCGCTATGGCCCACGCGATCGAGATCGAGCAGCTCACCAAGCGGTACGGCGGGGTGGCGGCCATCGACGCCCTCGACCTCACCATCGACGAGGGCGAGGTGTTCGGCTACCTGGGGCCCAACGGGGCCGGGAAGTCCACCACCATCGCCATCCTCATCGGCCTGATCCGGGCCACTTCCGGGTCAGCACGCATCTTCGGTGCCGACGTGTGGCGCGACGCTCCGTCGCTGCACCGCCGGGTCGCGTCGGTCCCGAGCGAGGCCAACCTGTGGCCGTCGCTCACCGGCGAGGAGGCGCTGCGGTTCCTCGGCAACCTGCACGGCAGCGTGGACGAGGCGTACCGGGCCGAGCTGATCGACCGCTTCCAGCTGGTCACCGACAAGAAGATCCGGGCCTACAGCCACGGCAACCGCCAGAAGGTCCTGCTGATCGCGGCGTTCGCCAGCCGCCCGGATCTGCTGATCCTCGACGAGCCGACCACCGGCCTCGACCCGCTGATGGAGCAGGTGTTCCAGGGCGAGGTGCGGGCGGCCGCCGCCAACGGCCAGACGGTGCTGCTCAGCTCCCACATCCTGAGCGAGGTCGAGGCGGTGTGCGACCGCGTGGCGATGCTGCGGGAGGGGCGCCTGATCGAGACCGGCCACCTCGACGTGCTGCGGGGCCTGGTGGCGCTGCGGGTCCACGCCACCTTCGACGGGCCGATGCCCGACCTGTCGGGCGTGGAGGGCGTGTCGCGGGTGCAGGTCGACGGGGCCAGTCTCGAGTGCGAGGTCACCGGCCCGGTCGAACCCCTGCTCCGCGCGCTGGCCGATGCCCGGGTCGCCCGGATGACCACCCGGGAACCATCGCTGGAGGAGCTGTTCGTCTCGCACTACGGCGCGGGCGACGCCCGGTGAGCACCTCCGTCGAGGCGGCGGTCACCCGGCGGTCGTTCAAGCAGATCTGGCTCGGCGCCACCATCTGGTCGCTGGCGTTCGGCGGCACCGCGGCAGCGTCGGCGCTGTCGTACGTGACCACCTTCCCGACCGAGGCGGCGCGCCAGCAGGTGGCGGCGGCCACCAGCGGCGACGCCGGGCTGTCGGTGCTGCTCGGACCCACCACCGCCATCGACACGGTGGGCGGCTACACGGTCTACAAGTGCTTCGTCTTCCTCACCACCATCGGCGCCATCTGGGGCTTGCTGGCCGCCACGAAGCTGCTGCGGGGCGAGGAGGACGCCGGTCGCTGGCAGCTGGTGCTCTCCGGCAGCACCCGGGCCGCTCGAGCCACCGTCGCCACGCTCGTGGCCCTGCTGGGGGCGGTTGCGATCCTGTTCGTCGGCACCACGGTGATCGTGGCCGCCGCCGGCCGGAACCCCGACGTCGGCTTCGCGCTCTCAGATTCGGTGCTCTACGGGCTGAGCATCGTGATCGCGCCGGCGGTCTTCGTGATGGTGGGGGCGGTCACCTCGCAGCTGTGCCGGACCCGACGGATGGCCAGCTCGTGGGCGATGGGCGTGTTCGGCATCTGCTTCTTCGTCCGGATGGTGGCCGATGCCGGTCCGGACACCCACTGGCTGCGGTGGGCGACGCCGTTCGGCTGGGTCGAGCTGATCCAGCCGTTCACGCAGAACGACGCCTGGCCG
>CALANQ010000532.1 GCA_937926025.1 uncultured Acidimicrobiales bacterium | reverse complement strand
ACCGGTGGATCCGCTCGACCGGCCTGGAGGCCGAGATCGAGGCCGGGCACGCCCTCTTCGGCGGCATCGCCGAGTTCCGGCTGCCGCCCGACGACGTGTTCGCCCGCGTCGGCCCGGTCAAGAACACGGCCAACACCCACGTGGTCCGCCACGCCGGGCGCATCCTCGCCCTGCTCGAGGCCTGCGGACCCACCGAGATCGGCACCGACCTGAGCACCGTGGGCGAGTACGACTTCGCCGGCCGGCTCCAGGGCCCGATGACCGCCCACCCCAAGATCGACCCGGTCACCGGGGAGCTGGTGTTCTTCGGCGCCTCGCCGTTCCCGCCGTTCCTGCGGGTCCACTCGGCGGCGCCCGACGGCACCCTCACGTGGTCCACCGAGGTCGACCTCCCCGCGTCGGTGATGATGCACGACTTCGTGATCACCGAGACCCGGGTGGTGATCTTCGACCTCCCGGCGGTGATGGACGTGCAGGCCCTGGTGGCCGGCGGCACCGGCTTCTACTGGGACGCCGAGCGGGGTGCCCGCATCGGCGTCCTCGAGCGGGGCGCCGACGGCAGCACCACCCGGTGGATCGACGTCGACCCGTTCTGGGTGTTCCACTTCCTCAACGCGTTCGACGTCGGCGCCGACGCCATCGAGGTCGTGGGCTGCCGGTCGCCGCAGCTCAACGCCTCCTTCGACGACACCCAGGTCGATCCGTCGGTGCGGCCGATGCTCCACCGGTGGCGGATCGACCTGAGCCGGGGGACCGTCGTCGACGAGCAGCTCGACGACCGCCCCACCGACTTCCCGCGCATCAACGACGCCTTCGCCGGGCGGGCGCACCGCTACGGCTACGGCGGGCACGCGCTGGGCTTCGCCGACGGCGAGCCCCCGTTCGACGGCGTCACCAAGTTCGACCTGCACACCGGCGCCTCCACCACCCGGCGGTACGGCCCGGACCAGGTGTGTGGCGAGGCCGTCTTCGCCGCCGATCCGGGTTCCACGGCGGAGGACGGCGGCTGGCTCCTCAACTTCGTCCACGACCGCGCCGCCGACCGCAGCGACGTCGTGGTCCTCGACGCCGGCACGTTGGACGAGGTCGCCCGGGTGCACCTGCCCCGCCGGGTGCCGTTCGGCTTCCACGGGAGCTTCCTGCCGTGACCGCGCTGCTGGCGGATCTGGTTGCGGACCGCGGTCCCGAGCCGGCGGTCATCGACGAGCGGGGCACCACCACCTGGACGGAGCTCGACGAACGCGTCACCCGCCTGGTCCATGCGCTGGAGGATCGGGGTCTGCGGGTCGGGGACTCGGTGGTGGCCATGGTCGGCAACCAGCGGGAGCTCATCGAGATCACGCTCGCCTGCGCGCACGGCGGATGGCTGATGGTCCCGGTGAACTGGCACTGGGTCGCCCCCGAGGTCGCCTACGTGCTGGGCGATGCCGACGCCGCCGCGGTCGTGGTCGATCACCGGTGGGCCGACGTCATGGCGCGCGCCCTCGTCGACGCCGACGTCCCCCGGCTCCGCTGCCGGCTCCTCGTCGGTGACGGCGCCCCGGTGTCGGGGTTCGAGCGGTACGACGATGCCGTCGCCGCTGCCGGCACCGCCGACCTGGTCGACCCCCAGCGCGGCGGGCCGATGTTCTACACGTCGGGCACCACCGGCCGGCCCAAGGGCGTGCGCTCCGCGCTCAGCGCCATCGGCGGCCCGCCCGAGGTGCTGCTGCTGATCGCCCACACCATGGCTCCCATCATCGGGGTGACCCCCGGGTCCCGCGGCGTCCAGCTGGTGTGCGGTCCGCTGTACCACTCGGCCCAGTGGGCGTTCGGCGTGTTCGCCCTGCTGTGCGGCTCCACCGTCGTCCTCCAGCACCGGTTCGACGCGGCCGGAGCCCTCGGCGCCATCGACCAGCACGGCGTCACCCACGTCCACCTCGTCCCCACCCAGATGATCCGCATGCTGGAGCTGCCCGATGACGTGCGCACCGGGTTCGACGGGTCGTCGCTGGTCCAGATCATCCACGGCGCCGCGCCCTGCTCGCCGTCGGTGAAGCGGCGGATGATCGAGTGGGTCGGGCCCAAGGTCACCGAGTACTACGGCGGCACCGAGGGCGGGTTCCTCTCGCTGATCTCGGCCGACGAGTGGCTGGAGCGGCCCGGCAGCGTCGGGCGCCCGCTCACCGTGGTGGAGGTACTCGTGCTCGGCCCCGACGGCGAGGTGCTGGGCGCCGGCGAGACCGGCGACGTGTGGTTCCGCAGCCTCCTCGGCTCGGACTTCGAGTACCACAACGCCCCGGAGAAGACGGCGGGCGCGCACCGCGACGGCGGGCTCGGCACGCTGGGCGACGTCGGCTACCTCGACGACGACGGCTACCTGTTCCTGAGCGACCGCAAGATCGACATGATCGTGTCGGGCGGCGTCAACATCTACCCGGCGGAGATCGAGGGTGCCCTCACCGACCACCGGGCCATCGCCGACGCCGCCGTGTTCGGCATCCCCGACGAGGAGATGGGCGAGGCGGTCCACGCCGTCGTCGTGCTCCGCCACGGCCACGTGTGGTCCGACGCCCTGCAGGACGACCTCACCGGGTTCTGCCGGGAGCGCCTCGCCGGGTACAAGGTCCCTCGCAGCTACGAGGTGCTCGACGCCCTCCCGCGCAGCGAGGCCGGCAAGCTCACCAAGCGCCAGCTCCGCGACCCCTGGTGGCACGGCCGCGACCGAGCCATCTGAGGTGGGGGCTCAGGCGGTGGCGAGGGCGGCGGTGACGGGCGGGGCGACGAGGGGCCAGGGGCGGTTGCGCTCCACCGAGAGGGCCACGTCGAAGAGCAGCTCGTCCTGGTGGTGCTTGCCCAGCACCTGCATGCCGACGGGCAGGCCGTTCACCGTGCCGGCCGGGATCGACACCGCCGGGTTGCCGTAGATGTTCGAGATGATGGTGAGGCCGCCCATGTTCACCATGTCGGGGAACTTGGCCGAGGCGTAGTCCAGGATCAGGTTCGGCAGCTTGGGGGCGAAGGCCGAGGCGACCCGCGTGGCGAACAGGGCGCCGCGGCCGATGTACTTGGCCGCCTGCGAGGCCTGCACCAGGTCCAGCAGGTCGGACTCCGAGTTGCTGGTGGTGGCGGTGGCCGGGAACGCCGGGCCGGGGTTGGTGGCGGCGATGATGAAGTCGACGTCGTCGAACGCCGCCGCCATCTCCTTCTGCGCCGCGACCCGCAGCTTCTCGGCCACGGCCGCGGTGTGCAGGTTGTACATGGCCTGGGCGAGGAAGACGCCGGTGGCGACCTCGTCGGTGAGGTCGCCGGCGCAGGCCGGCCACTTGGGGCCGAGCTCGGCGAGGAGCGTGGACAGGTTGCCCATCATCCACTGGGCGGCCAGGTTCGGCGGGGTGACGGGCCGGTCGACCAGGATCATCCCGGTGTCGGCGATCATCGCCTCGGCTTCGGCGCGGAGCTGCTCCTCGACGCCGGCCTCGAGCTTCACGCCGCCCAGGCCGGGGACGATGGTGACCTTGCGGCCCTTCAGGTCCTGGGTGCCGAGGCCCTTCTCGTAGCTGCCGCCGTGGGGCAGGGAGGTGGGATCCCAGGTGTCGACGCCGGCGCACACGTCGTAGTAGCGGGCGGCGTCCCGGACGGACCGCGACAGGTTGCCGAGCACCACCGTGTTGGGTCGGGCGTAGGCGTCGGGGCCGCGGGAGATGCGGCCGAAGGTGCCCTTCATGCCGAGCAGGCCGGTGTAGCCGGCCGGGATGCGGATGGAGCCGCCGCCGTCGCCGCCGCAGGCCAGGCTGACGTGTCCGCCGGCCACGGCCGCCGCCGACCCGCCGGACGAGCCGCCGACGGTCTTGTCGTAGCCCCACGGGTTGTGGGCCACGCCGTTGAGCTTGGTGACCGACACGTTGAGGCCGCCGAACTCGCTGGAGGTGGTGAGCCCGACCGGAACCACGCCACCGTTGTCGAACAGGCGCTGCACGTGGTGGCTGGTCTCGGTGGCGATGCGGTCCTTGAAGACCAGGGAGGCGCCGGTGTCGGGCCAGCCCTCGACCCCCTCGAGCTCCTTGATGCCGGTGGGCACGCCGCCGAACGGCTTGGTGAGGTCGGCCTCCTTGGCCGCCTCGCGGGCCCGCTCCGGGTCGAGGTGCGACCAGCAGTTGAGGTTGGACGCCTCGATGGTGGCCAGGGTCGCGTCCAGCTCCTCCAACGGCGATCGGTCGCCGGCGCGGAAGGCGTCGACGAGGGAGCTGGCGTCCTGCTGCCACGGGGTATCGGTCATCCCGACAGTCTCTCGCGATCCGAGTGATCGCTCAAGAAAAACCGACCATCGGTCGGATGAATTCGGTCACGTCGCCCCGTCGAGCCCATCTTCGGGTCTCTCGTGCCGCCCCACACGGATCGAGTGACCCGAAACCGCGGTGGGTCAGGGGGTGGGGGCGACGTCGGTGATGTGGACGACGGCTCGGCCTTCGGCGTCGCTGGCTTCGAGGTCGACGAGGGCGTGGATGCGCCAATCGTGGTCGCCGTCGGGGTCGTGGAGGATCTGGCGGACCTGCCAGTGGCCGGGGTGGTCGAGGGGGTGCTCGTCGATCAGGAGCAGCGCCGGGTTGCGGGCGTCGGCGCCGATGCCGAGGGAGCCGTGGTCCTCGAAGTACGGGCCGAGGGCGTCGAACCAGCGCTGGGCGGTCCAGCCGTCGTCGCCGTCGAGCGCCTCGAGCTCCTGCCACTGCCGGGTGCCGATGTGCTCCACGCGCTGGAACAGGGCGTTGCGGACCAGCACCGTGAACGCCCGGCGGTTGGCGGTGAGCGCCGGCGGGGTGTCGTCGACGATGGCCTCCGCGGCCGGTGCGGCCTCGGGGGGGTTGCGCAGCGCCTCCCACTCGTCGAGCAGGCTGGAGTCCACCTGGCGGACCAGCTCGCCGAGCCACTCCGTGAGGTCGACGAGCTCGTCGGTCTTGCGGTCCTCGGGGATGGTGCGCAGCAGCGTCTTGTAGACGTCGGCCAGGTAGCGGAGGACCGCGCCCTCGGACCGGGCCAGCTCGTAGTAGCGGACGTAGTCGCCGAAGTCCATGGCCCGCTCCCACAGGTCCCGGGCGACGGACTTGGGCGAGAGCGGGTGCTCGGCCACCCACGGGTGGCGGCCCCGGTAGACGTCGAACATCGGCTCGAGCAGGTCGGCCAGCGGCTTGGGCCAGGTGACGTCGTCGAGCGCCGCCATGCGCTCGTCGTACTCCATGCCCTCGGCCTTCATGGCGGCCACGGCCTCGCCCTTGGCCTTCGACAGCTGGGCCCGGAGGATCGGGCGGGGGTCGTCGAGCACGGACTCGATGACCGACACCACGTCGAGGACGTAGGTGTCCGACCCGGGGTCGAGCAGGTCCAGGGCGGCGAGGGCGAACGGGGCGAGCGGTTGGTTGAGGGCGAAGGTCTGCTGCAGGTCGATGGTGACCCGCACGGTCCGGTCCCAGTCATCGGGCTGGTCGAGCTCCTCGATGACCTCGGCGTCGCGGAGCGCCTCGAAGAGGGCCTCGGCCCGGGCCACGTGCTCGGCCTGGCGGGTCTCGGTCTCGTAGTTGTCGGTGAGGAGGCGGTGGAGCGCGGCCCGGCCGTCGCCGGGGCGGTCCAGCACGTTCAGCAGCATCGAGTGGGTGACGGCAAAGCTGGAGGTGAGCGGTTCGGGCGGAGCGCCGACGAGGCGGTCGAACGTGGGCTGCCCCCACGAGACCTGGCCGGGCGGCGGCTTCTTCTTCTGGACCTTGCGCACCTTCTTGTCGGCGGCGGTGCGGGCGGCCGCCTTCATGGCGGCCTTGTGGTTCTCGATGACGTGGTCGGGGGCGAGGGCGATGACGGTGCCCATGGTGTCGAACCCGGCCCGCCCGGCGCGGCCGCCGATCTGGTGGAACTCGCGGGCGCTGAGCAGCCGGGTCGAGGTGCCGTCGTACTTGGCCAGGGCGGTGAACACGACGGTGCGGATCGGCACGTTGATGCCGACGCCCAGCGTGTCGGTGCCGCAGATGACCTTGAGCAGCGCCGCCTGGGCGAGCCGCTCGACCAGGCGCCGGTACTTCGGGAGCATGCCGGCGTGGTGGACGCCGATGCCGTGGCGCACGAACTTGGCCAGCGTCTTGCCGAAGCCGGGGGCGAACCGGAACCCGCCGACCAGCTCGGCGATCTCGTCCTTCTCCGGCCGGGTGAGCAGGTTGGTGCTCATCAGCGACTGGGCCCGCTCGACCGCGGCGGCCTGGGTGAAGTGCACCACGTAGACGGGGGCCTGGTGGGTGGAGAGCAGCTCCTCGAGCACCTCGTTGAGCGGGTCCATCCGGAACTCGTGGACCAGCGGGATGGGGCGGGTGGCGGACCGCACGATGGCCACGTCGCGCCCGGTGCGGACCGGGAGGGTGTCGACGAAGCGGCTCACGTCGCCGAGCGTGGCCGACATCAGCACGAACTGGGCGTGGGGGAGCTCCAGCAGCGGGACCTGCCACGCCCAGCCCCGCTCGGGGTCGGCGAAGTAGTGGAACTCGTCCATGACCACCTGGCCGACGTCGGCCTCGGCCCCCTCCCGCAGGGCCAGGTTGGCGAGGATCTCGGCGGTGCAGCAGATGATGGGTGCGTCGGGGTTCACCGAGGCGTCGCCGGTGAGCATGCCGACCTGGTCCGCTCCGAACGTGGCGGAGAGGTCGAAGAACTTCTCCGACACCAGGGCCTTGATGGGGGCGGTGTAGAAGGTGCGGCGGTGCTCGGCCAGCGCGGCGGAGGGGGCCGCGGGGGCGGTGAGGCTCTTGCCCGACCCGGTGGGCGGGTCGCCGATGACGTGGGTCCCGGCCACGATCTCGAGCAGCGCCTCCTCCTGGTGCGGGTACATGGCCAGGCCGCGGGCGTCGACCCAGGTGGCGAAGGCGTCGAGGACGGCGTCGGGGTCGGGCGGCGCAGGGACGAGGTCGCCGAGCGCAGCCATGGGTCGCAGCGTACGGGGTGCCCGGCCGTCGGCTCCCCGAGCGGCCGTGCCAGGCGGCCGCTAGCGTCAGCGCCAGCGCGCGACCGATCCAGGGAGGGAGCGGTCGATGCGCCAACAGGAGGGAGCACCGATCGGGAACTGCGGCGTCCTCCGGCGCTGCGCGTCCCTCTGCGGCCCCCCACCGGCTGGGCCGCCCCATCCCGCGGGGCGGCTCGGCCGGGTGGGCGGCCTGCGCGGCCTGCGCGGCCTGCGCCGTGCGGTCGGGACCTTCGACCCTGGTCGGGCGCGGGGTGGGGCGCGACCGTCGAACCATGCGCACGCTCCTGATCGAACCCACTCCATCCGGGTCGGCCTCGCTGGCCCGGGACCTCGGCGCTGCGGGCCACGATGTGGTCCGCTGCCACCCGGCGGACGGGCCGTCGTTCCCGTGTGCCGGCGTCGACCACGCCTGTCCCCTCGAGGACGGGCGGCCCATCGACGTCGCCATCGCGGTGCGCGACGAGGCCCGGGCCCAGCCCACCGCCGACGAGGGTGCGGTGAGCTGCGCCATCCGGGCCGGGCTTCCCGTGGTGGTGCTGGGGCCGTCGGGCGCCAACCCGTTCTCCGCCTGGTCGGAGGCCTGCCACGACCCCGCCGACGTCGACGACGCCTCGGCCCGCGCCATCGAGTCGGTCGCGGCTCGTCGGGCGGCTCCGCTGGCCGCCGAGGTGGAGCGGGTGATCGCCTTGGAGGGCGAGGACGTCGGTGACGTCTCCGTGTCGGTGGTCCGACGGGGCGACCTCGCCGTGGTGACGGTCCGGACGGACCGGGCCCTCCCGAAGCGGTTGGCCGGCGTGGTGGCCACCCGGATCCACGCCGTCGACCAGGTGGGCTCGTGGCCCACGACGAAGCTGAGCGTGGACTTCAAGACCGCCGCCTGAGGCGGGCGACCGGGTCGGGTCCCGGTGCAGCGGCGTCCGGGGTCGGGTACAAACGGTCCACCACCCATCGGCCCCGGAGAACCGCCATGGACATCTCGACCCGACCCGTCGCGCCCAGCCCCTACGACCTCCTCCCGGAGATCCCGTCGTTCACGGTGACCAGCGAGGACTTCGCCGACGGCGAGCGCCTCGACGACACCTTCGCCTACTCGGGCGGCAACGTGAGCCCGCAGCTCAGCTGGTCGGGTGCGCCCGAGGGCACGAAGTCGTTCGCCATCACCTGCTTCGATCCCGACGCTCCCACCGGCTGCGGGTTCTGGCACTGGTTCACGATCGGCGTCTCGGCCGACACGTCGTCGGTGGCGCGCGGCGAGGCGGCCCCTGGCTCCCACTGCGCCCGCAACGACTTCGGCAACGACGGCTACGACGGCTGCGCCCCGCCCGAGGGCGACCGCGAGCACCGCTACATCTTCGCCATCCACGCGCTCGACACGGACGACACCGGGGTGCCGGCGGGGGCCAGCCCGACGTACGCGAGCTTCGTGCACGTCGGCCACACCATCGCCCGGGCGACCATCACCGGCACCTGGTCCTGCTGAGCGCCCGTCCGTGAGGATCAGCGCGCCCCGTCCGGTCGCGCCCGGTCCCGGGCTGCCGGCCGGGCTCGTCCTGGGCCGGTCCAACAACAACCTCGACGTGGTGCGCCACGACGGCCGCCTCTGGCTGGCGCTGCGCACGGCGCCCACCCACTTCGCGTCGGCGGCCGCGCGCCTCGAGGTGCTGGTGTCCGACGACGAGGGGGCGTCGTGGACGCACGACCACACCATCGCGATGGGTCGGGACGTGCGCGAGCCGCGGTTCGCGTCCTGGCAAGAGCGGCTGCTCCTGTACTGGATGACGGCGGGGACGAAGGGCACGGCGTTCCAACCGGACCGGATCTGGGTGGGCGAGCGAGCGGTCGGCGGCTGGGCCGAGCCCGAGGCCGTCTCCCCGCCGGACTGCGTGGTGTGGCGGGTCCGCCCGGTCGAGGGCCGGCTGGCGATGACCCTGTACCGCGGCGCTGGCTCGCTGTTCACCGCCCACCCGGTCCCGCTGACGGTGGAGCTGTGGGGCAGCGACGACGGGCGGTCGTGGGCGCCGTTCGACCCGGCCCGGCCGGTGGTCCACGAGGGCGGGGCCGAGGCCGACTTCGTGGTGCTCCCCGACGGCCGCCTCCTGGCCGTCATCCGCAAGGAGGGGCCCGAGGGCGGGTGGGGGAGCGACATCGCCGTGGCGCCGCCGGGAGACGCGGCGGCGTGGGCGGTGTCGCCGGATCGCCGCAAGTTCGACTCGCCGTTCCTGTTCCTGATCGACGGCGTCCCGCACCTGATCGCCCGCCGGCAGGTGGCCTTCGGCGGCCGGTTCGACCTCGGGCTCGGGTTCCTGCCCGATGCGGTCCGCACCAAGGTGGATCAGCTCGCGTACTGGCTGACGCCGAAGCGCACCGCGCTGTACCGCATCGATCCCGACGCCCGCTCGGCCGCCTGGGTGGCCGATCTCCCGTCGGCCGGCGACACCGCGTTCGCCGGTTCGGTGCCCACCGCCGACGGCGAGGGTCACCTGGTCTTCAACTACTCGTCGCCGGTGGACCGGGGCTGGTGGCCGTGGTGCGTGGGGCAGCTCCGCCCGACGCACATCTACTCCGTGGAGCTCCGTCCCGGTTGAGGCGCGGGGAGGGCCTCGACGGCGTCGGGCGGCATCGCCCCCGGGGCCCAGCGCACCGTGCCCCGAGCGTTGGCCTTCGCCACCACCAGGGCCTGGTCGGCGCCGTTGAGGGTGGCCTCGCTGACGGCGTCGGCCGCGTGGGCGACGCCGATGGTGACGCCGACGATGACCTTGCCCGAGGGCAGGTACGTCGGTTCGGCGACGGCGCTGCGGATCCGCTGGGCCAGGGCCGCCGCCTGTTCGAGCGTGATGTCCGGGGCGAGGACCACGAACTCGTCGCCGCCGGTGCGCGCCACCAGGTCGCCGGCGCGCACCGCGCCTTCGATGCGGTGCGCGATCTGCCGCAGCACGTCGTCGCCGGCGCGGTGGCCGTGGCGGTCGTTGACCGGCTTGAAGTGGTCGAGGTCGCAGAAGAGCAGGGCGCCGTGGGTGCGTCCGGAGCTGAGCGCATCGAAGAGCACCTTCCGGTTGCCGAGCCCGGTGAGCGGGTCCCGGAGGGCGGCGTCCTCGAGGGCCCGGAGGTGCTGGGCCCACCGGAGGATCAGCTCGATGTAGGAGTGCGCCATCTGCACCCCGTAGGCGTGGCCGTCGGGCCGACCGACCTCGGCCCGGGCCCACACGGTGATCAGCGCGGGGACGTCGGAGCCGGCGTCGGGGACGGGCACCACCCAGTAGCCCCCCTGTCCGAGCTCCGCGGCCGAGGCGGCACGGTGGGGGTCCAGCAGGGAGCGGTCGAGGTCGAGGACCGGTTCGCCGGTGGCCCGCGCCCGCGCCCAGGCCTCGCCCGGCTCGGTGCTGGCGCCGGCCAGCTCGGGGGGAAGACCGGTGGACACGTACCGGTGGCCGATGCCGGGCTCGTGCCAGGCGATGGCGATGCGGCTGTCGTTGACCTCCCACGAGAAGACGTCCAGGACGGGCCGGAGGGCGTCGGCTCGGCTGCCGCCGTGCAGCAGCTGGCGGAGGACCTCGTCGGTGGCCAGCTGGTAGTCGACCGGGCGGGCGTAGACGGCCAGGAAGTCCTCGTCGCCGTCGGTGACCCGGGCGGCGGTGACGTCGAAGGGGAGGTGGGTGCCATTGCCGTGGCGCAGGCGGAAGGTGGTGGTGCCGCCGGGGGCCCGGCCGTTGTCCCAGCCGCCCATCTGCAGCAGCGCTCGGTCCAGGTCCTCCGGGTGGAGGAAGTCGGCCACGCTCGCGCCGAGGTACTCGCGCCTCGGACGCCCCAGGCGCTCTTCGATGCCCGAGCTGACGAAGGCCATCGTGAAGTCCGACCGGATCGTGACCATGAAGTCGAACGCGTCCTCCACGAGCGAGGCGTAGAGGGTCGCCTCGGGGTCGTTCGTCGAGGGGCGTTCGGGGCGCGCGTCAGGACCGGTCATGGGGGAGAGCCGCGCCCCCTCCTCCCTCGGTGGGTGCGCGGGGCGACCGTACCGAACGGTCCGCGGCGCGCGCCTGGGTCGTCAGGCCCCGTTTTGCGGGTGCGGCGGCGGATCGCCGCCACGGTCGGTGGCATCGGGGGAGGGGCCGCCTCCGACTGTGACCATCTGGCCCATCCGCACGTCACGGGTGGTGTACGCCTCACCTTCGCGCCAGCCGAGCGCGGCGAACGCCCGGTCGAGGGCGGTGCGGGAGCGGGCGTTCTTGCGGGACACGAAGAACGAGCGGCTCCGATCGCCGGGGCGGCCGGTGCGGAGGAACTCGGCGATCGCCCGGGTCCCGGTCCCGCCGCGCGCCCACGGCTGCAGGAAGTACTCGAGGTTGCCGGACAGGGGGCTCCGGCCGATGTAGCCGGCACGGCGCCCGTCGACCTCGATGATGCAGCGAGGACCGGGTCGGATCGCCGTGCCCCGAGCGGGGGCGATGTACAGCTGCAGGGGGAGCTCGAGCCAGTGGTACTGCACGCCCGCCATCTCGGGGGCCAGGCCGGCCCGCGTCAGCCACCACCAGTCGCCGGTGGTGACCGGCCGCACGGCGACCCGTCGCTCGGGTCGGGCACCCGACCAGGCGTCGGCCGCCGGCTCGGCCGGGTCGTGCTCGGATGCCACGGCCGCCATTCTGCCGACCTGGCACCATGCAGGCCATGACCGACCGCTACGCCGAGTTCGACGCACTCACCTTCGATCGGCCCGCCCCGAAGGTGCTGCGGATCACCCTCGACGGGCCGGGCCTCAACGCGGTCGGTCCCGACGCCCACCGCCAGCTGGCCGACGTGTGGCTGGCTGTCGACCGCGACCCCGAGGTGAACGTCGCGCTCATCCGGGGCGCGGGCAAGGGGTTCTCCGCCGGCGGCAGCTTCGAGCTGCTCGACGACCTGATGAACGATCCGGCGGTGCGGCTCCGCATCCTGCGCGAGGCGCGGGACCTGGTGTTCAACGTCATCAACTGCTCCAAGCCGATCGTGTCCGCGGTGCACGGCCCGGCGGTGGGGGCCGGGCTGGTGGCGGCGGTGCTGGCCGACGTGTCGGTGGTGGGCCGCACCGCCAAGATCATCGACGGCCACACCCGCCTCGGTGTCACGGCCGGGGACCACGCCGCCATCTGCTGGCCGCTGCTGTGCGGCATGGCGAAGGCCAAGTACTACCTCCTCACGTGCGATCCGCTGACCGGCGAGGAGGCGGAGCGCATCGGCCTGGTGTCGCTGTGCGTCGATGACGACCAGGTCCAGGACCGGGCGCTCGCCGTGGCCTCGCAGCTGGCCGACGGTGCCCAGTCGGCCATCCGGTGGACCAAGCAGACCCTCAACCACTGGTACCGCGAACAGGCCGCCATCCTCGACGCGTCCCTGGCCTACGAGTTCCTGGGCTTCACCGGCCCCGACGCCCGCGAAGGCCTGGCCAGCCACACCGAGAAGCGCCCCCCGAACTTCACCGGCCCCACCAGCGAGTAGGCGGACCGGTCGCAGGCGGTCAGTCGACGGTGGGGGCGCTGAAGGCGTCGGGGGTGTGGGACCGGAGCGTGCCGGTCCAGCCGACGGGGGCCGACGCGAAGAGGTTGAGGCCGAGGCGCTGGGACAGGTTCTTCACCAGGCGCTGGCCCCGGACGCTGTTGCCGGCCTCGGCGAGCTTCGGGGAGAACACGCCGATGGCGCCCTTCCCGGGGGCGACGGCC
>CALANQ010000531.1 GCA_937926025.1 uncultured Acidimicrobiales bacterium | reverse complement strand
GGCCATCTACTCCGCCGACGTCCGGGCCGAGATGGACCGGATGGTCGCCGCTTTCCACGCCGCCGAGACCTACGGCATCCTCCGCGTCGCCCTCCGGTGGCTGTCTGTGCGCCTCGACCGGTTCGAGACTGAGCTGCTCGACGCCGTCCGCCTGGAGGCCGCCGAGCGCCCCGGGGACTACCCCACGCTCGCATACGTCCTCTGCCGCTTCCTCGAGGCCACCAACCCCCCTGCGCCCTGGTGGGTGCTCGTCGACGAGCTGACGCGCTTCGCCGCCGATGCCTGGGGCCTCGACGGCGACGACCCGGAGTGGACCGCGGTGCGGCAGCTCCAGCTCCACGTGCTGCCCGATCACGGCCGGACCTTCCCCGATCAGGTGGAGCTCGACCTCGACGTGGTCACCTGGCTCCGCGACCGGGTGACCGCTCGGGACCTGGGCACCCCAGCCCCGGATCTGGCCGGGTACGGCGCGGCCACGGTGGAGGTCTCCGACCCGCACCGCACGTGCCTGCAGCTGGGCAAGCCGCGGGAGCTGATGGGCCAGCACAGCTTCGAGCTGGCGTGGCCCGGGGCCCGGCACGTGGTGCACCGGACCGAACCGGCGTAGCGCGGTTCAGCGGTCGGTGGCGGGCCCCACCACCAGGCAGCCGTTGTGCCCGCCGAGCCCGAACGAGTTCGACAGCACCGGCCCGGGCTCGATGCGCCGGGACGGGCCCACCACCAGGTCCAGGTCGAGCTCCTGGTCGGGCTCCGCATCGGATCCGAGCGACGGCACGATCCCGTGGTGCACGGTGAGCGCGGCGGCCAGCGCCTCGAAGGCGCCGGAGGCACCGGCCGCGTGGCCGAGGGAGCGCTTGATCGAGGTCGTGGCCGGCGGCCGGGTGCCGAACACCGCGTGCAGGGCCTCGGCCTCGCGGAGGTCGTTGACCAGCGTGCCCGTGCCGTGGGCGTTCACGTGCACCACGTCAGCGGCATCGACCCCGGCGTCGTCGAGCGCGGCTTCGATGCACTCCACCGCCCCGGAACCCGACGGGCTCACCAGCGACGCGGCGTCGTTGGTGTGGCCCGAGCCCAGGACCTCGGCGTAGATCCGAGCACCCCGCGCCCGAGCGGCGTCGAGGGCTTCGAGCACCAGCACCGCAGCCCCTTCGGCGAACACGAACCCGTCGCGGCGGACGTCGAACGGGCGGACCCAACCGGACGGCGACAGGACCCGCAGGTTCCGGTACGACGCCATGAGCAGCGGGTTGATGGCCCCCTGGGTCCCGCCCGCCACCACGGCGTCGACCCGTCCGGCCGCAACCAGGTCAGCGGCCTCGGCGATGGCGTGGGTGCCCCCGGCGCACGCCGTGACGAGCACCTTGGAGGGCCCGCGCCAGCCGAGCCCGGCGGAGACCATGGCGGCGGCGATGTTCTCGCAGGCGGCCACCGACAGGTTCGGCGACACCGCGTCGGCACCGTCGGTGGTCAGCACCGCCGCCTCGCGATCGAGCGACTCGAGCGCCCCGTACACCGTGGACAGCACCACCGCACCGCGCCGCGGCTCCACCGCGGCAGCGGTCAGGTCGGCGTCGGCCAGCGCCAGCCGGCTGGCCGCCACGGCGTAGCGGGCGAACGGGTCGGACCGGCGCACCTCCTTCGCGGTCTGGAAGGCGCGCGGATCGAAGTCCGTGACCGGGGTCGACACCGGTGCCGGCGCGGCCTCGCAGAGCCACCGCCAGAAGCGGTCCAGGTCGGTCCCGGCGCAGCTGACCTGGCCCAGCCCGGTGATGGCGACGCGTCGGCCCATCACGCCAGCCACCCCCCGTCGACGGGGAGCAGGGCTCCGGTCACCGCGCCGGCCCCGTCGGAGGCGAGGAAGGCCACCGCGGCGGCGATCTCCTCGGGCCGCCCCCAGCGCTGGGCGGGGATCATGGCCAGCCACCGATCCTGGAGCTTGGGGCTCATCCCGGCGATGAGCTCGGTAGCGGTGGCCCCCGGTGCCACCACGTTCACGGTGACCCCCCGCGGCCCGACCTCGCGTGCGAGGGCCCGGGCCATGCCCAGCTGGCCGGCCTTCGATGCGGCGTAGTTGGCCTGGCCGGCGTTGCCGAACCAG
>CALANQ010000530.1 GCA_937926025.1 uncultured Acidimicrobiales bacterium | reverse complement strand
GGAAGAGGAGCTGAACCGCCTCGCCGCCGAGGTCGGCCTCCACGAGCTGGCCGTCGAGGACGCCCTCGGCGAGCACCAGCGACCCAAGCTGGACCGCTACCGCGACCACCTGTTCCTGGCCTGCCACCGTGCGGTCGTCGACGCCGAGTCGGCCTCCATGAAGGTCACCGAGATCAACGCCTTCATCGGCAAGGAGTGGCTGATCACCGTCCACGAGGACCACGGCTTCGACCTGACCGCCGTGGAGGAACGGTGGGACCGCTCCCCCGACCTCGCCGTCCACGGCGTCAGCTTCCTCCTGTACGGCCTGCTCGATGTCGTGGTCGACAGCTACTTCGACGCCGTCGAGGACTTCGACCAGTACTACGACGAGATCAGCGAGACCATCTTCAGCGACACGCCCATCGCACCGGAGCAGCAGCTCGACTGGTTCCAGATGCGCCGGGCCCTCTTCCACCTGCACCGCCTGGCGGTGCCCCTCCGGGAAGCTGTGAGCTCGCTCATGCGCCGCGAGCACACCGCGGTCGCCGACGACCTCTACCCGTACTTCCAGGACGTGTACGACCACATCCTGCGGGTCACCGAGTCCACCGACGCCCTGCGCGACCTGGTGTCCACCATCGTGGAGACCAACCTCAGCCTCAGGGACTACCGCCAGAACCAGGTGATGAAGAAGGTCACCAGCTGGGCCGCCATCATCGCCGTGCCCACCCTGATCACCGGCTACTACGGGATGAACGTGAAGTACCCGGGCATCGCCACGCACTGGGGCTGGGTGTTCTCCACCGTCCTCATGATCGGCCTGTCGCTCTACCTGTACGCCCAGTTCAAGAAGCGCGACTGGCTGTGACCGCAGCCTCCGGGCTCACCGCTCGAGGTTGATCACCGTGATGCCGTTGATCTCCTGGCGCCCGGTCTCGGTCCATCCCGGGAAGTCATCGAGGGCGTCGGCTGCCTCCACCAGGTCGTAGCGGCGGACCACCACGCTCACCTCGTCGGGTCCCTCGGCCTGGTCGCGGAGGGAGGCGAGCAGGTCGGTCAGGTCGTCGCCGTGATCAGTCTGCTCCACCACCAGCCACGGGACGTCGTAGCGCCACATCATGCGGGGCAGCTGCGGGTCGGGCGTGACCGCCACCCCCTCGATGCGGGCATCGACGCCGGTGTACGTCTCGGTCATGAAGGTGCGGATGTTGGCGCACAGCCACGCGCCCAGCACCAGCGGGAGCACCCCCAGCTCCACCGCCAGCCCGCGGCCGGGGGCCACCGAGCTCGGCCCGGCGGCGGCCGCCCGGTCTGCGCCCGCGGCCTCGCGCGGCCGCCGGATGCCCGCCGCGACCAGCACCGCGAGCGGCACCGTCAGCGGGGCGAAGAACCGGCCGCCCCACTGGACCGCGCCGCCGTCGGGGTACTGCGTGGCGAGGATCGCGCCCACGAACAGCAGCGACGTGACCGACTCCAGGGCGAACCGCCGCCAGAGCAGCGACCAGGCGGCCACCACCCCGACCAGCAGGATCGGCCACGCGATGAACATGCCCCGGATGGCGAGGTCGACCATCCAGATGACCCGGAACACGAACGCCACGGTCAGCACGAGCATCCCGACCTGCCACCGCGGGAGCCAGCCCGGCTCGCGCCGCACCACCTGCACGGCGGCGACCGCCGTCCCGAGCAGCGCCAGGAACACGAGCATCGCCGCAGCCCGGCCCTCCACGTCGAGCATCGAGCGGATCGCACCCTGGAACCGGGCGTCGAGGAAGCCGGACGCCTCCACCCCACCGCCGGTCTTGGCCGACAGCGTCTCGGACCCGGTGCCCACGATGGATCGCACCCAGAGGTCCTCGGCCTTGTAGACGACGGCCGACCAGACCAGGACCGCACCGCCCGCCAGGGCGGACCACGTCCAGCCCCGACCGGCCCGGCGGGCGCCGACCGGAAGCCCGATCGCCAGGGCGACGGCGAAGAGCAGGCCCTCGGACCGGACCAGGATCCCCAGCGCCACGCCGATCGCCACCAGCGCCACATCGAGCACGGCTGCGCCGGCCCCGTCGCTCCGGTCGCGAGCCGTCAGGCGGACGGCACCGAGCACCGCCAGGCCCGCCGCCGCCGCCGAGGCCGCGTGGGCCCAGCCGAAGGTGGCCGTGACCGCCACGGGCGCCAGGCCCGCCACCCAGAAGGCGCTGCGCTGCAGCCGCCGGTCCCGGGTGCCGGCGAGGAACCAGGCCGAGACCGCCGCCACCAGCACCGCGAACGAGCCCAGGAGGTCGTAGGCGTGATCGGGACCCGTCGCCTTCGCCAGCTGGGCCGCGGCCCACGGCCAGAGCGGGTGCTTGACCAGGGGCACCCAGCCGTCGGCGGCCTCCGTGGAGTACGCCACCGGGTAGTGGGTGCCGTCGGGGTCGAGCGACTCCGTGCCCGCCGTCCACGTCCAGGCGCCCTGGTCCAGAGCGCGCAGCTGGATCTCGTAGGAGCCCTCGTCGGTGGTGAACGAGTCGGGCTGCGAGGTGGCCGCGGCCACGCCGACCAGGACCAGCGCCAGGACCAGGACGTGGGCCAGGAGGTGCGCGTTCCAGAGGCGGGAGATCAGGGCGCCCCTGCCGCGCTCCGGACGAGGGTCCTCCGGGCCGTCCACCGGTCGATGTTCGCGTGCGGGCGCGTCTGCGCCGGGGACCGCCGGTCCGCCACCGGGAACCGCCAGCTCCGTACGCTCGTGACCGATCATCTGCTTCCCTCGTCGGCCGCCGGGCTCTCCCCTGACCATCGGCGCCGCCGGGTCGAGTTCAAGGAGACCCGCCGTCACCCGTGACCGATCGGTTCCCCATGTCCAACGATGACCAGAACGGGTGGGGTGATGCTCACGATGCCCCGAGCGCTGCCGATCGTGAAGCGGTGAGCGTGATCCTGGACCATGAGGCCGCCATCGGCGCGCCCGAGCCCGACGCGCCGCCCGCCGACGCGTCAGGCCGCGCCCCGATCGCCTGGGCCGAGGTGGCCCGCTGGGCGGCGGTGGGCCTGCTCGTGCTGGTGGCCTTCATCGCCGTGGACGTGCACCTGCGGGGCGCCGACGATCCGCTGTCGCTCATCCAGCCCGGGAAGAAGGGCCCGTCCACCGAGCTGTTCGAGCAGGACTTCCCCGACGCCGACCAGCCGAACGACAAGGGCCTCGACGGCCAGCAGTACTACGCCATCGCCCGCGATCCGCTGCACCTCGACGAGACCGCCCAGCACCTGGACCACCCCCGGTACCGGTTCCAGCGTCCTCTGCTGCCGGTGACCGCGTGGGCGCTGCACCCGACCGGCGGCGGCACCCCGCTGGTGCTCTCCCTGGTCTTCGTGTCCTTCGTCGGCATCGCCGTGCTGGCGATGGCGTCCGGCGGGCTCTCGATGGCGCTGCGCGGACCGCCGTGGGTGGCCGCCATCGTGCCGCTGCTCCCGGGCGCCTACTGGTCCCTGCGGGTGACCGTGTCCGATGGGTTGGCCGTGGGCCTGGCGCTCGCTGCCATCCTGCTGTCCGCCCGGGACCGCCGGGCCTGGGCGATCGCCGTCGGCGTCCTGGCCGTGCTGGCCAAGGAGCCGGCGATCCTGATCCTGCTGGGTTGGAGCATCAGCCGCCGGAACCGCAGGGATGCCCTGCTCACCGTGATCCCCGGTGCGGTCGTGGTCGGGTGGATGGCGTGGCTGAACTCGCAGCTGCCGCCGGACCTCCCCCGCTCGAAGGACATCGGCCCGCCCTTTGAGGGCTTCGCCAAGGCGTGGACCGAGATCTGGTCCCACGGCGACGATCGCCTCGCCATGATCTGCATCGTCACCGGACTCGGCCTGGCCGTCGCCGCCCTCGCCCTCCGTGGCCTCCGCCACCCGCTGGGCTGGCCGATCGTGGTCCAGCTCGGCTTCCTGGTGGTGATGGGCATGAACCCGCTGGGCACGGACTTCGGCGGCACCCGCATGGCGCTCCCCATCGCCGTCCTGTCGATCCTCGCCCTCGCCACCCCCGCCGGCGCCGACGCCCTCCCCCGGCCCCGGGACCGCTCGCCGGACGGACGGGCACCGGATCGGGTCCTCGCCGCACCCGACGCCGCCCCCGCCTGACCAGGCCTCGACCGGCTCGCCCGAGCCGGGCTGCTGTGGGCCTCGCTCAAGCTGGGCGTCACGCCCGCCGATAGGGCCCGGTGGGCTTCATCACCATGGCGGTGCTCATCGCGCTGACCGTCGGGCTGACGGTGCGGGAGGAGAAGGCGTGGCCCTTCTACGCCCTCGGTGCACTGCTGGGCCTGTTCGCCCTCGCCGGCCTCGCTGGATTGATCACCCGGTCCGGCGATCCGTGGGTCGGCCTCGGTCTGCTGGTCGTGGGCGGCGTCGGAGCCGGTGCCAGCATCCGGGGCGGCATCGCCCGGTCAGGCCAACCGCGAGCTCGGGTCGTCGTCCCGAAGGACCGGCTGACACGGGACCTGCCGACCGGGCAGGGCCCGGTGGTCGACGACACCAGCGAATGGGCGATCGAAGACCTGTTCCCACCCCTCCCGCCCGATCTCACCGACCGCTGAGACCGGCCACCCGTCGCTCGGCCCGGACGGGAGCGGGGTTCGAACACCGGAGCTAGCGGCCGGCCCGGCTCGCTACGCCTGGCCCCGTTCATCGCGGAAGGCGGGGGCGAGGAGATCGACTGCGGCTGCGGCATCGGCGGCGAAGCGGTCCCAGCGCTGGCGTTCCTCAGCTGCAGAACCGAGCTTCCCGATCGGCGCACCCTCGGGCGGCACCTCCGGCGGCGTCGCTCCGGGCCCGGTGTACGTCTCGAGTGCCCCCACCGCGAGATCGAAGGCGGTCCGACCGTCCGGCGTCCGGGCCGAGGGGTCGGCTCCCGCGTCGAGGAGGGCCCGGATGAGGACGGGATCGCCGACCCTGGCGGCGAGGTGCAAGGGCGTGAACCCCGAGGCGTTCACCCCCTCGAGCGACGCGATCTCCGTGTCCGGATAGCGGATGTTGACGTCGGCACCGCGGCGGATCAGGGCCAGCGCAGCGGGGCGGTTGCACCCGTCGCTCTCCTGGTAGCCCGGCCCGAAGGTGTCGGGCCCGAGCGCCGTCAGGAGCGGCCGGAACCCGTGCTCGTCCTCGTCGTTCGGATCGAGGCCGGCATCCAGGAGTACCTCGATCACCGCTTCGACCCCTGCATCGTCGTCCGGCTGGTGCCCGAAGCACGGGCTGGCGAGCAGGCGCGGCACGTCGTCGATGCCGGCACCGGCCTCGAGCAACGCCCGCACGGCTTCCTCGTCGCCGCCGTCGAACGCGGCGAGCCACAACCCTCGCCCCAGGTTCTGGCGGCTGAGGTGCATGCGTTCGACCAGGAGCGTGATCATCGCGACCCGCTCGGCTCGATCGACGTCTCGGGCGGATGCGAGGCCGCGCAGGGTGTACCCGGCAGGGTCGGGCGACTCCTGCTCGGGATGGCCCACGATCGGTGGGTCGAGCAGGGCCCCGCGTCGAGGAGGACGTCCAGGACGGCGACCGACCGGACGGTGCCGAGCAGGTCGTACAAGTGGAAAGCCCGCAGGTTGGGGTCGGCACCCGATTCGAGGAGCACGCGGACGACCTCGATCGAGTCGCGGGACACTGCGCGGTCGAGCGGTGTCCGCCTCCACGTCTCCAACGGTGCGGGGTTCGGATCGGCGCCGTGGCGGAGGACGAACGCGACCCGATCCGGATCGCCGCTCGAGACCGCTTCCTCGAGCCAGGCTCCCGTGGCGACGTCCGACGGCAGCCGGCCGAGCGCGTCGAGGTGCGCTCGGGCGAGGATCTCCACCCTGGCGAGGTCACCGCCGACCGGGTGGCGCACGTTGACCCCGGCAAGGGCGCACAGCAGCGGCGGGCGAACCCCTTCCACCGCCAGCCCCGCGCCGAGCTCGATGAGGATCTCGACCGTCGTCGCCGTGGCGCCTTCGGCTGATCCCGAGGCCCATCCGAGTGCGGTGATGAGGACCGGGCGAGCGCCAGGATCGAGCTGGATGTCGAACGCCTCATCGAGATCGGCACCGGCTGCCACCAGCTGTCGGATCGCCGCATGGTCGCCGCTCCTCGCCGCGGCGTGCAGCGGTGGCTCCTCGGCCTGCATCGCCGCCCACTCGACCTCGAATCGCTCCCGCCCGGTGCCCACCGAGCCCATCCTCGCGCCCGCCGGCAACGTCGGCTCAGCGGTTACTGGACCTGGCTCAGCTCGCGGCGGAGGGCCTTGATCTCGTCTCGGAGACGGGCGGCGTACCCGAAGCGGAGCTCTTGGGAGGCCTCGGACATTTCCGCCTCCAGCGTGCGGATCAGGCGCTCCAGCTCGTCGCCGGGGAGCTCGGCCAGCTCCTGACGGCGCTTGCGGTCGGCCTCGGTCTCACGGCGGCGCTCCTTCTCCGGCAGCGGCGCCCCGGTGGACGGGCGCAGGTACTCCAGGATGTCCGTGACCGCCTTGCGGATGGTCTGCGGGTTGATGCCGTGCTCTTCGTTGTACTCCTGCTGGAGCTTGCGCCGGCGGTTGGTCTCGCTGATGGCCTTCTGCATGGACGGCGTGACCTGGTCGGCGTACATGATCACCTGGCCCTCGACGTTGCGGGCGGCGCGGCCGATGGTCTGGATGAGCGACGTCTCCGACCGCAGGAAGCCTTCCTTGTCCGCGTCGAGGATGGCGACCAGCGACACCTCGGGCAGGTCCAGGCCCTCCCGGAGCAGGTTGATGCCCACCAGCACGTCGAACTCACCCATGCGCAGGTCCCGGAGGATCTCGATGCGCTGGATGGTGTCGACCTCGGAGTGCAGGTAGCGGACCTTGACACCCAGCTCCAGCAGGTAGTCCGTGAGGTCCTCGGACATCTTCTTGGTGAGCGTGGTGACCAGGACGCGGTCGCCCCGGGTGACGCGGTCGTTGATGTTCTCGATCAGGTCGTCGATCTGGCCCTTGGTGGGCTTCACGATGATCTCGGGGTCCACCAGGCCGGTGGGCCGCACGATCTGCTCCACCACGTTGGTGGAGACCTCCAGCTCGTAGGGGCCGGGGGTGGCGGACACGAAGATCACCTGGCCCACCGTGTCCATGACCTCCTCGAACCGCAGCGGGCGGTTGTCGGCCGCTGACGGCAGGCGGAAGCCGTGCTCGATGAGCTGGTCCTTGCGGGAGCGGTCGCCTTCGTACTGGCCGTGGAGCTGAGGCACGGACTGGTGGCTCTCGTCCATGACCACCACGAAGTCCTTCGGGAAGAAGTTCAGCAGCGTGCCCGGCGCCTCGCCCGGGCTGCGCCCGTCGATGGGGGCCGAGTAGTTCTCGATGCCGTTGCAGTAGCCGAGCTCCTGCATCATCTCGAGGTCGTACTGGGTGCGCATGCGCAGGCGCTGCGCCTCGAGCAGCTTGCCCTCCTGCTCGAAGTGGGCGAGCCGCTCCTGGAGCTCCTTCTCGATGCGGCCGATGGCGGCCTGCATCCGCTCGTCGCCGGCCACGTAGTGGGTGGCCGGGAAGAAGGCGATCTGGTCCTCCTCCCGCACCGTCTCGCCGGTGAGCGGGTCGACCACCAGGATGCGCTCCACCTCGTCGCCGAACAGCTCGATGCGCACGGCCGTCTCGTCGTAGGCGGGGTGGACCTCGATGGTGTCGCCGCGCACCCGGAACTTGCCCCGGACCAGGTTCATGTCGTTGCGGTCGTACTGGAGCTCCACCAGCTTCTTGAGCGCGGCCCGCTGGTCGATCTCCTCGCCCTTCTGGAGGATGAGCGTGTGGTCGCGGTACTCCTCGGGCGAGCCCAGGCCGTAGATGCACGACACCGAGGCGACCACGATCACGTCGCGCCGGGTGAGCAGCGAGGCCGTGGTGGAGTGCCGGAGCCGGTCGATCTCGTCGTTCACCGACGAGTCCTTCTCGATGTACGTGTCCGAGGACGCCATGTACGCCTCGGGTTGGTAGTAGTCGTAGTAGCTGACGAAGTACTCGACCCGGTTGTTGGGGAAGAACTCCCGGAACTCGCTGGCCAGCTGGGCGGCCAGGGACTTGTTGGGGGCCAGCACCAGCGTGGGCCGCTGGTACTGCTCGATGGCCCAGGCGATGGTGGCGCTCTTGCCCGAGCCGGTGATGCCCTGCAAGGTCTGGAAGCGCTCCCCGCCCTGGATGCCCTCGACCAGGCCGGCGATGGCCTTGGGCTGGTCGCCCGCGGGCCCGAACGGCGACACGACCTTGAACGGAGGAGAGGAATCGGCCATGGCT
>CALANQ010000529.1 GCA_937926025.1 uncultured Acidimicrobiales bacterium | reverse complement strand
CCCGCCGGTGCCGTCGCCGAGGACGTTGCTCGGCTTGATGTCGCGGTGGACGACCCCGGCGCCGTGCGCCACCTCGAGGGCGGCCAGCACGTCGAGCACCAGGCGACGAGCCTGCTCGTCGTCCAGGGGCCCGCGGCCGAGACGGTCCCGCAGCGTCTCGCCGCCGAGGCGCTCCATCACCAGGTAGGCGTGGTCGCCGTCGGCGCCGGCGTCGAAGACGGTGACGATGTTCGGGTGGATGCTGCGCGCCGCCAGGCGCGCCTCGTCGTCGAAGCGCTGGCGGGCCACGGCCACCGGCTCCGGCGCCTCCGGGTCCGGACGCAGCACCTTCACCGCGACGCTGCGGTGCAGGCGCTCGTCGGTGGCCTCCCACACGTCGGCCATGCCACCCCGGCCCACGAGCCCGCCCAACCGGTAGCGGCCCGCGACCAGGTCACCGGCGCGCACGCCGCGGAGCGGAGGCGGAGGAGGCACCTCCCGCACTACCCGGCCGACGGACCCTCCATCCGCCCTCCCCCGGGCACCGGGAGCCACCCGTTCCCCGCTCCAACCCCGCTCCGTGGCCGAGAACCGGTGACGGGGCGCCTGCCGCCACCGATGATGCCTGCGACACGGCCGTCAGCGGCCGCGATCTCGCACAACGCTGGACCGGGAGGACCTCCATGCACCCCAACTCCAACCCGCTCGCCCCGGGCCGCACCCGTCGCCGGGCGACCGTGCTGGTGGCGCTGGTCGCGCCCCTGGCGTTCATCGCCGCGTGCAGCTCCAGCAGCAGCGGCGGGGACACGCCCTCCACCGCCGCCCCCACCACGACCGCGGCAACCACCACCACCGAGGTCGACGGGGATGCGGCGGGGGCCGCCTTCCAGGACCTCGTGGACGACGCCGCCAGCGCGATCGACGACGAGAACGCGGACCGCGACGACTTCGCCACCGACAACGACCTGGACGGCGCCATCGAGAGCGCCGCCGGGCTGCAGGGCGAGCTGGAGGACTTCCAGGCCGGATTGGCCGACCTCGAGGTGCCCGAGGACGCGCAGGATGCCGTCGACGAGCTCGACCAGGCCACCGCTGACTACGTGGACGCCCTCGCCGCCTACGAGGACGTGCGCGACATCCCGGACTACAACGACGCCCTCGACGACGAGAGCGACGCCGTGGGCTCCTGGCGCGACGCCGTCTCGGCCGTGGCCGACGCGCTCGGCGTGGACGGCCTCGGGTCGTCCACCGGGTCCGGTGACCCCGAGGAGCCCACCAGCTCATCGACCGCCGCCGGGCCCATCACCGGCGACGGCAGCGAGTACTGCCTCCAGGAGGGAGACCTGCCCGACGGCTTCCTCCCGCTCACCGGCGACGACAACGTCTCCACCGCCCTGAGCTACACGTTCGACGACGGGCCCGAGGCCGACTACGCCGATGCGCTCGTCGCGTCGTGGATGGTGCTCCCCGAGGGCGGCGCCGGGCCCGAAGACCTGACGGCGGACTGCCTGATCCACATCTTCGACAGCGTGGAGTCCGCCGAGGGCTTCTACGACACCTGGACGGCGGACTACGGAGCGGACTCCTACCCGACCCCGGAGGAGGCCGACGTGGCCGCCGGCGCTCCCGGCGAGGACCCGCACGCCTACACCACCCTGGTGGGCGACCGACCCAACACCACCCAGATCTTCCGCTACGAGAACGCCGTGGTCAGCGTGGGCATCTCCGGCACCCCGGACAACCAGTTCGACACCCTGCTGGAGGCGACCAACGAGCTGGCCCAGACCATCGCGGGACGCCTCGAGGCTGCCGCCTGATCTCGAGGGCCGGGCTCAGCGCCGGTCCCAGAAGTCGCGGTCCTCGTCGTGGTGCCAGCCCGGGTCCCACGCCGAGGCCGCCGCTTCCGACGCGGGCCGGTGCACCGCCAGGGCGGCCAGCCCGGTGGTGATCGGGACCGCGGCGATCAGGCCGATCGACCCGACCAGCGCGCCCACCAGCTCCACCGCCACCGCCTCGGTGGTCAAGACGCCACCGAAGTCTCGCCCGCCCTGGGAGAAGAGGAGCAGCAGCGGCAGCGACGCCCCGGCGTAGGCGAGGAACAGGGGGTTCACGGAGGAGGCGACGTGGTCGCGCCCGACGCGCAGCCCGGCCCGGTACAGGTCCAGGGTCGAGGCCTCGGGCGCGGCCGCCTGGACCTCGGCCACGGCGGAGACCTGGGTCACGGTCACGTCGTCGAGCACCCCGAGCGCACCGATGACGAGCCCGGCGAGGATCAGGCCGCGCACGTCGAGCTGTCCGGCGGCGATCGTCAGGGTGGCGGCGTGCTCGTCGGAGTAGCCGGTGAAGTGGCACAGCGCGATGAACGCGGCACCCAGGCCGGCGGTCAACGTCAGGGCCAGGACCGAACCAGCGAAGGCCACGTGGGTTCCGACGTGGACGCCGTGGGCGAGGTAGAGGGCGGCGAACGCCACCGCCACGGCCGTCACCAGCGCCACCGGCAGCGGGGGTCCGCCCCGCAGGAGCGCCGGGAGCAGGTACGCCACCACCGCCACCAGGCTGAGCCCCATGCCGACCAGCGCCCGGACGCCCTGGAACCCGCCGAGGACCACCACGGCGGCCACGAAGACCACGCCGAGCAGGACCATCGGCGTCCGGCGCTGGTAGTCGTCGAACGTGTACTCGAACCCGTCGGGCGCCTTCGGGAAGTACGCCATCCGGATCCGGTCACCGGTGTGCGGGTCGGGCGCACCCGGATAGCCGGGCTGGATCTGCAGCACCGCCGTGTCACCTGTCGTCGGCCCGGTGGTGACGCGGACCTGCGCCTCGAAGCACGGCCCCGTGCTGGACTCCGACGGGCAGGGCACCTCGGTGCGGGCGGTCACGGTGCCGTCCACGAAGACCGTGCCCTCGATCACGCCCGGCGCCTTCTCCACCGGCCCGTGCGGACGCAGGACGAGGGCCCCGACGACGGTGGCCACCAGCACCGCCCCGATGCCGATGGCCAGGACGCGCCCGGCCCGGGTCGAGCCCGGACGCAGCCGCAGGCTGCCGTGCCCGTGCCCGTGCCCACGGGAGTGGGCGGAGGTGGGGTCCGGCCCGGTCTCGTCGAGGTGCGGGTCCGCTGCGGTGGCCTCGTCCATAGGCCGGACCATATATGAGATTGACAATCATTCCCATTTGCGCGCGAGATGGCGCCCATGATCAACCGAACCACCGCCGCATCCGCCACCCTCCTCGTCGCCGCCCTGCTCGCCGGCTGCGGGTCCGACCGGACTGCCGCCACCTCCGATCCGTCGGGCAGCTCGGCAACCGGAGCACCGATCGAGGTGACGGCCGCGTTCTACCCGCTCCAGTGGATGGCGGAGCAGGTCGGCGGCGACCGCGTCGACGTCGCCTCCCTCACTCCCCCGGGGGCCGAGCCGCACGATCTGGAGCTGACCCCCAAGCAGGTCGCCCGGGTGCACGACGCCGACCTCGTGGTGAAGCTCGCCGGCTTCCAAGCCGCCGTCGACGATGCGGCCGCCGACGGCGCCAACGTGTTCGAGGTGGCCGACACCGTCGACCTCGACCTCACCACCAGCGAGCACGACCACGAGCACGGCGACGAGGCCGCCGGGGACGATCACGAAGCCGAAGGCGAGCACGACCACGCCGAGACCGACCACGACGACCACGACGGGGACCAGGTCGTCGACCCGCACTTCTGGCTGGACCCGACGATGCTGGCCGAGGTGGCCCCCGCCCTGGCCGACCGGTTCGCCGAGCTGGACCCGGACCACGCCGCCGACTTCCAGCGCCGGGCGGACGCGACCGTCGACCTGCTGGACGGCATCGACGAGGACTTCACCGCCGGGCTCGCCGACTGCC
>CALANQ010000528.1 GCA_937926025.1 uncultured Acidimicrobiales bacterium | reverse complement strand
GGCCGGCTCGGGCATCGGTCGGTCCGTGTGCTTGGCGTTCGCCGAGCGGGGCGCCCACATCGTCGCCACCGACCTGCGGGCCGACACCGCCGCCCGCACCGCCGAGCTGTGCCGGCTCCTCGGCGGCACCGCTGAGTCCCACGCCCTCGACGTCACCGACGGACCCGCCTTCGACGCCCTGGCCGAGACCGTGGCGGCGGCCCACGGCGCACCGTCCGTCGTGGTCAACAACGCCGGGCTCGGCATGGCCGGCAGCTTCCTGGACACCACCGACGAGGACTGGGACCTCGTGCTCGACGTCAACCTCCGCGGTGTCATCCGGGGTTCCCGTGCGTTCGCCCGGCTGATGGTCGACGAGGGCCGCCTCGGTCACATCGTCAACGTGGCGTCGGCCGCCGCCTTCACCCCGTCGCGCACGCTCCCCGCCTACGCCACTTCCAAGGCCGCCGTGCTCATGCTCACGGAGTGCCTGCGGGCGGAGCTGGCGTCCGATGGCATCGGGGTCAGCGCCATCTGCCCCGGCTTCGTCGACACCGGCATCGCCACCGCCACCCGCTACGTCGGTGCGTCGGCCGCCGAGCAGGACGAGCGCCGCCGCTCCGCCGACCGCATGTACAAGCGCCGCCGCGTCACCCCCGATGCCGTGGCCGACGCCGTCCTGCGCGCCGTCGACCGCGACCGGCCGCTGGTGCCGGTGGCCGCCGAGGCTCGGTTCGGCCTGTTCGCCCAGCGATTCGCCCCGCACCTGCGCCGGGCCATCGCCCGCGTCGACCTCACCCCACCGTCCCGGCCCCGCGCCGAAGGGAGCCCGTCGTGACCGCCATCGTCCCCCGCCGCGTGCGGTTCGACTGGACCGCCACGCCGCTGCACTGGGTGCCCGGAGACCCGCAGACCACCCACACCATCAACGTCCTCCACCTGCTGCTCCCGGCCGGAGAGAAGTGGTTCGTCCACGTGTACCGCCAGGCGCTTCCGCTCGTCACCGACGACCAGCTGCGCGCCGACGTGAAGGGGTTCATGGGCCAGGAGGCCGTCCACTCCCGGGCCCATGCCGGCGTGCTCGACCACCTCGCCGCCCAGGGCCTGGACCCGGCGCCGTACACCCGCCGGGTGGACTGGCTGTTCGAGCGCCTGCTGGGCGACCAGCCCTTCGGCCGGACCCCGCCGCCGTTCATCCAGCGGGCGTGGCTGAAGCAGCGCCTGGCCATCATCGCCTCGGTCGAGCACTACACCGCGGTCCTCGGCATGTGGGTGCTGGACTCGCCGGCCCTCGATGCCGCCGGTGCCGACGGCACCATGCTGGACCTCCTCCGCTGGCACGGGGCCGAGGAGGTGGAGCACCGCAGCGTGGCGTTCGAGCTCTTCCAGCACCTGTCGGGCTCGTACCTGCGCCGGCTCGAGACGATGATCGTCTCCGCCTTCGCCCTGGCGTTCCTCTGGATCGCCGGCACCCGCTTCTTCATGCAGGCCGACCCCACCGCGGCCGGCAAGGCGTCGTGGCGTGCGTACCGGCGGGCCGTCCGCCAGGGGCGGGCCCCGTCGCTGCGCCAGATCTACGGCACCATGCCGGACTACCTGCGCCGCTCGTACCACCCCGACGCGCACGGCGACACGGACCTCGCCCTCCGGTACCTCGCCTCATCGCCCGCGGCCCGGGCCGCAGCGCAGGCCGCCGCATGAGCGGTGAGGGCGGGCTCCGGTCGGTCGGACCCGGTGGCGAGCGCGAGCTGCGCATCGACGACCTGGCCCGGGAGGCCGGCACCACCGTGCGCAACGTGCGCGCCTACCAGGACCGCGGCCTGCTGGCACCGCCGCGCCGTGAAGGCCGGGTCGCCTGGTACGGCGAAGCCCACCTGGTGCGCCTCCGGCTCATCGCGTCGCTGCTGGAGCGGGGGTTCAGCCTGGCCAACATCGCCGAGCTGGTGGAGGGCTGGTCCGAGGGCCGCAACCTGGGCGACCTGCTCGGCTTCAGCAAGGGCCTCGCCGGCCCGTTCAGCGACGAGGTGCCCGACGTCGGCACCCCCCAGGAGATCGCCGAGCGCTACCGGCTGGCCCCCGACGACCTGGCCGTGGCGTCCGACGCCCTGCTGCTGGGGCTCATCGAGATCGACGGAGACCAGCTGCGCGTCCCGAGCCCCCGACTGCTGCGCGCCGGCGTCGAGCTCCACGAGGCCGGGGTGCCGTTCCCGGAGCTGTTCGCCGAGCTGCGCCGGATTCGCTCCGACGTGGAGGCGATGGCCGAGCGGTTCGTCCGCCTGGTGGTGGCCAACGTCTTCGAGCCCCACCTGGTGGACGGCATGCCCGACCCGGCGAAGGTGCCCGAGCTGGCGGACCAGATGGCCCGCATCCGCCCGCTAGCCTCCATCGTGGTGGAGGCCGAGCGGGCCGGGGCGCTCCAGGCCCGGGCCGATGCCGAGCTGGGCGCCCG
>CALANQ010000527.1 GCA_937926025.1 uncultured Acidimicrobiales bacterium | reverse complement strand
GGCCTCGATGGCCAGGTCGAACCCGCCGTGGCGGCCGATCTGGTCGAGCATGTGGTCGAAGAACGGCAGCCCGGTGGACGCCGACACGGACCCGGTGGGGCCGTCGACGTCGAGCGAGATGGAGATCGTCGTCTCCTTGGTGGTGCGCTGCTTGGACGCGGCACGGGTCATGACAGGACCTCTCGGAGGGCGGTGAGGAAGCGATCGTCTTCGTCGGCGGTGCCGATGGTGACCCGGAGGCACCCGGTGAGGCCCGGCCAGCTGGAGCAGTTGCGGACCAGCACCGACCGGTCCACCAGGGCCTGCCACACGTCGTCGGCATCAGCGTCGGTGGGCCGGAACAGGATGAAGTTGGCCGCCGACGGCCACACCTCGAGCGGCAGGTCCCGCAGGGCAGCATCGACCCGACCCCGTTCCTCGGTGAGGATCGACACCCGCCGTTCCATGTCGTCGACGAAGTCCAGGGCCGCGGTGCCCGCCGCCTGCTTCAGGGCGTCGAGGTGGTACGGCAGCACCACCTTCTCGAGCTCGTCGACCACCCAGGTGGGGCCGAGCAGGTACCCGAGCCGGGCGGCGGCCATCGACCACGTCTTGGAGTAGGTGCGGGTGACGACCAGCGACCGGTCCTCCGACAGCAGCTCCAGCGCCGACCACGGGGCGAACTGGCCGTACGCCTCGTCGACCACCAGCAGGCCGCCGACGTCCTCGACCAGGCCCAGCACCTCGGTGACGGTCTCGGCCGTCTCCACCATGCCCGTCGGGTTGTTGGGCGAGCACAGGTAGGTGATGGCCGGCCGGGCCTCGGCGATGATCCGCCGCACCTCGTCGAGGTCCAGCGCCAGGTCCTCGCCCCGGAACCCGGTGGCGACGGTGGCCCCCGTGATGCGGGCGATCTGGCTGTGCATGGCGTACGTCGGCTCGAACACGGCGATCGACCGACCCGGGCCGCCGTAGGCGAGCGACAGGGTCTGGAGCACCTCGTTGGAGCCGTTGGCCACGAACACCTGCCCGGGCGCGACGCCGTGCTGGGCGGCCAGCCGGCCTCGCAGCTCGGTGGCCTGGCGGTCCGGGTAGCGGTGCCAGTCGGTGCCCTCGACCGCGGCGGCCACGGCATCGAGGAACGCCTGGGGCGGCGGCAGCGGGGACTCGTTGGTGTTGAGCCGCACGTCGACCTGCACCTGAGGCGAGTGGTACCCGTCCATCATGGCGATGTCGTCGCGCGGGGCGATGCGGTCGGCCACGGCGCTCAGCCCTCCCGGCCGGTCCGGCGCAGCACCGAGTCGGCGTGCGCGGCCAGGCCCTCGGCCCGGGCGATGGCGGCGACGATGGGCGCGGCCTGCTCGACGGCCTGCTGGCTGAGGGTGACGACGTGGACGTCCTTCTGGAAGTCGCTGACGGTGAGCGCGGACCCGAACCGGGCGGTGCCGTCGGTGGGCAGCACGTGGCTGGGCCCGGCCAGGTAGTCGCCCACCGAGGCCGGCGACCACGGCCCGCAGAACACCGCACCGGCGTGGCGGACCAGCGGCACCAGGGCACGCGGGTCCTCGGTGATGAGCTCCAGGTGCTCCGGGGCGATGGTGTTGGACACGGCGGCGGCCTGCTCCGGGGAGTCCACCAGCACCGCGTACCCGCCCTCGGCGAACGTCGACTCGATCTCGCCGCGCCGCGGCGCCACCGCCACCTGGGCCTCGATCTCGGCCACGATGCCGTCGAGGGCGGCTTCGTCCCAGCTGATGAGCCAGGCCAGGCCGCCCGGGCCGTGCTCGGCCTGGAGGATCACATCGACGGCGGCCAGGTCGGCCGGGGCGGACGCGTCGGCGATGACCACCACCTCCGACGGGCCGGGGAACGACGACGGCACGCCGACGAGGCCGGCCACCTCCCGCTTGGCGAGGGCCACGAACACGTTGCCCGGGCCGACGATGACGTCGACGGGCCGCACCGACTCGGTGCCGTACGCCATGGCGCCGACCGCCTGGGCGCCGCCCACGCCGTACACCTCGTCGACCCCGGCGATGGCGGCGGCGGCCAGCGTGACGGCCGGAACCGACCCGGTGGCGTCCGGGGGCACGCAGAGCACCACATCGGGGACGCCGGCGACCTTGGCCGGGATGGCCGTCATCAAGACGGTGCTCGGGTAGATGGCGCGACCGCCCGGCACGTAGCAGCCGGCGCGGTCCACCGGGACCTTGCGGCCCTCGACCACGATGCCGTCGCGCTCGTAGGTGTGGTCGGCCACCACCTGGTGCTGGTGGAAGTCACGGATCCCATCGGCGGCGGCCACCAGGGCCGACCGCAGCTCCGGGTCGAGCGAGTCCAGCGCCGCCTCGATCGCCTCGGGCGGGACGCGGAGGGCGTCGGGGCGGACGCCGTCGAACCGCTCGGTGAGGTCCCGCACGGCGTCGTCGCCGCGCTCGCGGACCTCGGCCAGGATCTCCTTGACCGCAGCGACGGGCCCCTCGGCCGCTTGGGCGGGGCGGGGCAGCTTGCCGCGCAGGTCGTTGCCCGCTCCCCGCAGG
>CALANQ010000526.1 GCA_937926025.1 uncultured Acidimicrobiales bacterium | reverse complement strand
TTGGTCAAGGTGCTCCAGGGCGTGTTCGACCCGCCGCCGAGCGCCCTCTCGGTGCCGTGGGCCTACCTGGCGGTGCTCGGTGCCGTCAGCGCCGCCGCCACCATCGGGGCGGTCCTCGCTGTGCTGGCCCGGGCTCGGCGCCCCCGGATCGACCTGCTCCGGACGGTCTAGGCCCTGCACCCCTGACGGTGGCGCAGGGCCCGCGGGTTGAATCTGCGTTGACCTTGCGCCACCAGGGCGTTGACCCGGCCATCCGTACGTTCGAGGACGTCACCGCACCGCATCGAAAGGCCTGCCATGTCCACTCGTCTCCGCCGCCCGAACCGATCGGGGCGCCCGACGTGACCGCCCCCTCTGCTGCGGCCATCGCCCGCGACGAGCGGACCGCTGCCGCCACGATGCTGAACAAGGTGCCGGCGATCACCGCCTACTTCTGGATCATCAAGATCCTCGGCACCACCGTGGGCGAGACCGCCGCGGACTACCTGAACGACACCCTCGGTCTCGGCTTGAACAAGACCTCGGTCGTGGTCGGGATGGCCCTGGTGGTCGTCCTCGCCTTCCAGTTCCGGGCTCGGAAGTACATCCCGGCGCTCTACTGGCTGGCCGGCACCCTCATGACCGACAACCTGGTCGACGGCCACGGCGTGAGCCTCAACGTCACCACGATCGGGTTCTCGATCGCGCTCGCGGCCACGTTCATCGGCTGGTACCTGAGCGAGCGGACCTTGTCGATCCACACGATCGTGACCTCCAAGCGGGAGGCCTGGTACTGGCTCACGGTGCTGTTCACGTTCGCCCTCGGGACCTCCGCCGGCGATCTCGTGTCCGAGAAGCTCGACATCGGCTACTGGAAGACCGGGCTGATCTTCGTGGCGCTGATCGGCCTCGTGGCGCTGGCCCATTTCGTGTTCGGCCTCGGCGAGGTGGTCTCGTTCTGGGCGGCGTACATCCTCACCCGACCCCTCGGGGCGTCGCTCGGCGACTACCTGCTCCAGCCCCACTCCGCCGGCGGGCTCAACCTCGGCACCGGGCTCACGACGTTCACCTTCCTTGCCGTGATTGTGGGAGCCGTCATCTACCTGACGATCAGCCGAGCCGACCTCCAGGTCGCCGATGAGTCCACCGTCTGATGGCCTCCCGTGAACCGGGCCGCGTCAGCAGCCCGGACCCGATCGGCTCCCAGCGCTCGTCATCGGGGCCGCTGGGGACCGAGGCGGAGCAGAGCCGATCCCGCCTCCGGCTCTGCTCCGCCCTCGTCGCCTGCCTCGCCGGCTTCGCGCTGCTCACCGCCAGGGTCGCGAGCCACCTCGGGGGCCTCCCGGTCGATCGGCGCGTCTGGCGGTGGGTGGTCGAGCACCGGGCAGACATGCCGATCGCCTCGTTCCGGATGGTCTCCCACATCGGCGACCCGCTCGTCCTCGTGGTCGGGGCGTTCATCTCGTTCCTCTGGCTGAGCCGGCGGCGACCGCTTGCCGTCGCGGTCGTTCCTGCGGCTGCCCTGCTCGCCGCGGCGTGCACCGAGACCGCCCTGAAGCAGATCGTCGGCCGGTCTCGACCGCCGGCGTTCGCCCGGCTGGTCACCGAGACGGACCCGTCGTTCCCGTCGGGCCACGCCACGGGAACCGCAGCGCTGCTGGTGGCCGTCGCCCTCATCGCGGCACCCACCTTCCGGAGCCGGACCGCGCGCGTGCTCTCGTTCGCTGCTGCTGGCGCCGTGGCGCTGCTCGTCGGGGTCGCCCGAGTGGTGCTCGGAGTGCACTGGACCAGCGACGTCGCAGCCGGTTGGCTCCTCGGCGCGGCGTGGGCGGTCGGTGCCGTGCTCGTGGTGCCTGCGGTCGAGCATCGCCTCTCGGATCGTGCCGCTACGAACCGAGCGGATCTGGTGGACGGGCGGCGAGCAGCAGCGAGAACGTCGTCGGCTGGTGCCGGCTGAGCACCACCCGGCCGCCCTCGGCCTCGGCGATCGACTGCGCCACCCCCAACCCGATGCCCTTCCCGGACCCGGTGGTGTAGCCCCGCTCGAAGATGCGCTCGGCGTCGAGGAGCTCGATGCCGGTGCCCTCGTCGGCGACGTCGACCGCCAGACCATGGGGCAGGTGGCGCACCGAGAGCGTGGTCGTCCCGGCCCCGTGGCGTAGGCCGTTCTCGATGAGGACGTCGAGGATCTCGTCGACCGAGGCGCGCCGGATGCGGGCGGTCGTCTCGGACTCGGCCTCGGCGACCCTCACCCTCCGATCGGTGCGCCGCGCTCGCTCGTCCCATCTTCCAGCGGCATCCTGAACGGCTTCGTCGAGCGAGATGACGTCGACCGCGGTGGGCATGGCCTGGCGGGCCACCGCGAGCAGGTGCTCGATGGTCTGCTCCAAGCGATCGAGGTCGGCGAGTGCGTCGCTCCGGGTCGACGCACCGATCGCCGGGTCAGCGTCGGATTCGAGCTTGAGCCGCAGCGCGGTCACCGGGGTACGCAGCTGGTGGGAGACGTCGGCGCTGAACCGGCTCTCCCGCTGCAGCGCCTCGTGGACGAGGCGAGCCCGGTCGGCCAGGACGCTCGCGACCTCGTCGATCTCGTCGATGCCCGATGGTGGGCGCCCACCGAGGTCGGCGCCCTCGCCGATGGTGGCGGCGTCGGCGGCGAGGTCGGTCAGCGGTGCCGCCAGCATCCTGGCCAACCGGTTGCCGATCAACCACGCCAGCCCCAGCGCAGCAACACCGGCCACGGCCATGACCAGCCACGCGGCACGGGAGCGGGCATCCGCGCCGGCCATCGACTCGGTGATCCGCAGCACACCGGTCACCTGCTCCGATCCGCGCTCGGTGATCGGCGTGGCGACGACGAGCGAGCCATCCGTGCTCGACGCCGTCTCGCCGCCCAACGCCCGGTCGACCACCGCATCAGCCCGCGACGGGCCGCTCCCGTAGATGCGGCGCCCGTCGAGGTCGTAGACAGCGAAGCCCTCGGGAGCATCGGGCTCGTCGGCGACCCGTGCGAGTTGCCGGGGATCCGGTGGCGCCTCGATCTCCGTCAACGCGGTCGCCGCCTTCGCCTGCAGCTCGACGACCTCGGCGTCGAGCGCCTGGCGGTGGACGACGATCGCCAGCGGGATACCCAGGACCAGCAGGATGATCGCCGCAACGCCGACGATCGCACCCCGGATCCGGCCTCTCAACGAGGGTCCACCCGATAGCCGACACCCCGCACGGTGGTGATCTCGATCGCCTCGCTCAGCTTGCGCCGCAGCGCCATCACGTGCATGTCGAGCGTCTTCGAAGAGCTGTCCCAGTGCTGATCCCACACCTCGGACAAGATGCGCTCCCGAGTGACCACCCGCCCTGCTTCCGAGCCCAGCAGCACCAGCAGCTCGAACTCCCGTGGGCGCAGGTCGACCGCCCGCCCGTCGATGCGCGCGGTGTACCCCGCGGGATCGACCGCCAGCGAGCCGACTGCGAAGGGTCCATCGATCCCTGCGTCGGGTGTGGACGAGCGCAGGTGCGCTCGAAGGCGCGCGAGGAGCACCGTCATCGAGAACGGCTTTGTGACGTAGTCGGGCGCCCCGGCATCGAGGCC
>CALANQ010000525.1 GCA_937926025.1 uncultured Acidimicrobiales bacterium | reverse complement strand
CGAGGCCGGCGACCGCTACGTGGAGCGCGCCACCCGGGCCATCACCATGGCCGAGCTGCAGCGCCGGGGCCGGACCCCGGACCAGGTCGTGACCCTCGGCTCCTCCATGGGGGCGACCGGCGCCATCGCCCTCGGCCTCGACCTGGGCGTGGCCGGGATCGTGGCGATCTGCCCCCACATCGACCTCGACACGTCGGCCCGGACCCAGGACCGCATGGCCGAGGTGGCGTGGATCTGCCCCGACGGCGATGCCCTCGCCCCGCACAACCACCCCCTCACCCGCGCCATCAACGCCCGCCTCGACGCCTGGCCTGCCGGTACGCCCCTCCCCCGCCTGTTCGTCCAGTCCTGCGAGGACGACGCCGGCGTGCACCACGAACAGGTCGTCCCGCTGGTGGAGCGCTGGCGGGCCCTCGGCGGTGTCGCCGACCTCGACGCCCGTCCCGTCGGCGGCCACACCAGCGACTACGCCACCCGCGACCTCCTGCTCGAGGTCCTCTCATGCCACCTCGCCGGCCGTGCGCTCGACGTGGAGCGGCTCCAGACCGACCCGCGCTACGCCGGCGAGCTCACCACCCCGCCCCTCAGCCACCGGCTGCGTCGCCAGGCCAGCCTGCTGCGCAAGCGCGTCCTGGGCCGTTAGCCCGGTGTCCAGCACCGAACCACCCGACCCGCCGGACCCGCCGGAGGATGCCGGCCACCACCGGCCGTTCCGCCGGCGGCTGCTGCTCAACACCGCCTCGGTCGGGGTGGCCAACGGGTGGGCGATGGTCACCGCCCTCATCAGCCTCCCGCTCGTGCTGCGGGGCCTGGGTCCCACGGCGTTCGGCCTGTGGGCGCTCCTCCAGACCTTCTCGGCCGTCGGGGGGTGGTTCTCCCTGCTCGACCTCGGCCTGAGCACCGCCACCACCCGCGAGGTCGCCCACCGGCACGCGCTCGGCGACGAGCCGGGGATCGGCACCGCCATCGGCAGCTCCCTCCTCATGCTCACGGGCCTCGGCCTCCTGTGCTCGGTCCTGCTGGTCGCGCTGGGGCCGGCGCTCTTCGACGGGCTGTTCGACACCCCGAGCTCCCTGGAGCACGCCATGGCCGTCGCCATCGGCGCCTTCAGCGTCCAGGTCCTGCTCGACCTGGTCTGCGGCGGGCTCCAGGCGGTCCTCGACGGCTTCCAGCGGGTCGACCTCGGGCGGGCGGTCGACATCGTGCGGCGGACGCTCGTGGCGGTCGCCACCTCGGTCGCCGCCCTGGTCACCGAGGACCTCGGCAAGGTGGCCATCGCCTCCGCGGCGGCCGTGGCCGTGTCGACCGCCGTCGGTGCTCTGGTGGCCGCCCGGGTGGCTCGCGGCCACCGCCCCCGGTTCGAGGCGGCCACCGCCCGGTCGCTCCTCGCCTACGGCAAGACGGTGGCCGTGCTGCGCCCGCTGGGCGTGCTCCACCGCTCCATCGACCGGTTCGTCGTCGGCGCCATCCTCGGCCCCGCCGCGGTCAGCCTGGTGGAGGTGGCCACCCAGCTGGCCAACGGGGCCGACGCCGTGCTTGCCGCCAGCTCGTACTCGGTGGTGCCCAGCGCCGCCCGGCTCCACGCCCACGGGGAGCAGGGCAAGCTGCGGGAGCTGACCCTGGTCGGCACGCGGTACGTCCTGCTGGTGACGTGGCCGGTCGCCGTGCTGGTCGCCGTGCTGGCCGGGCCCGCCATCGACATCTGGGTGGGGAGCGAGTTCGCGGCGGCCGCCACCCTCACCGCGCTGGCGGCCCTGGCCATCGCCGTGGTGGCGCCCGTCCAGGTGGGGTCGAACCTGCTCCTCGGGACGGGACGCGCCGGGAGCATCCTGCGCGTCGCCCTGGCGGGGATCGCCGTCAACGTCGTGCTGAGCGTTGCGCTGGTCCACGCCATCGGTGTGGACGGCGCCTTCTGGGCCACCGTCGCCTCCGCCGCTGTCACCCTCCCGCTGCTGTTCCTCGCCACCCGCGACGCCATCGAGCTCCCGGCTCGACCGTTCTGGGTCGAGGCCGTCGGCCGGGCCCTCCCGACGCCGGTGCTGGCCGGCATCGGTGCCGGGCTCGTCGTCCTCGCCCCGCTCGGTTCGTGGGCCACCCTGATCGTGGGCGGCTGCCTGGGCGGCGCCGGAGCGCTGGTGGGCGCGGCAGCCTGGGGGCTCTCACCCGATGAGCGCCGGGCCATCAGCCGACGGGCGGGGAAGCTGCTGCGCCGGGGCTGAGCCTCGTCAGCCCGGATCGCCGAGGGCGAACCGCTGGTAGGCCCAGGGGTGGCGCGCCGCGGCGTCGGTGAGCACGTCCACCGGGTGCGGGATCGCCGGCCGGTCGTACGGCGCCCCGAACAGGGACGTGGCCCACTCCATCTGGAACACCAGCCGGTGGCCCGTGCGCAGGCCCAGGCCCTTGTGCAGGCCCAGGGTGTCGGCCAGGAACATGGTCCCCCGCGGCCCGGTGATGGACGTGGCCGCCCCGGGGAACGCGGCCTCCACGGCGGCGTCGGCGTGGCGGCCGTCGTGGCGCAGCGCCTCGGGCTTCGCCCCGTGGGAGCCGCGCACGTAGACGTGCGGCCCGTGCTGGTCGTCGACGTCGGTGAGGTAGGCGAAGAACTTCAGGAAGCGCAGCCGGTCGAGATCGAAGTGGAACATCTGGGCGGCGGCATCCGACGCGGTGGCTCCGGCGGCGCTCCACCACATGGCGGTCAGGTCCTGGACGGGTGCGGCCCCGAGGTACTCCTGGGCGACGGCGAGCAGGGACTCGTCGGCCAGCAGGCGCTGGGCCGCCTCGCTGGTCAGGATGTCGGCCTCCGCGAGGTCGGAGCGGACGGCCAGCGGTGCCTCGGGGTCGAACCGGGCCGAACCCGGAGCCTCGGGGACCAGCGGTTCGGTCAGCCGGCACGTGGCGGACGCGGCGGCGCGCTCCAGGTCGGCGCAGCTCGCCTCGTCGAGCCGACCGGGCAGGCGGACGAAGCCGTCGGTCCGCAGCCCGGCCACCAGGTCCGATACGTGCCCGGCCGCCACCCCGTCGGGCTCGCCCGCCAGGTCCAGCAGCGGGTGCGACCGGGCGGCCCGCGCCACCTGGGCCTCCCACGGCGCCGTGGCCGACGACCCGTACAGCTTGCGCATCGCCCGGTACGCCGGGGTCGGGGTCTCCTCGGTCCGGTCGTGGCGGCGCTGCCCCCACGACACGATGGGCCCGAGGACGAAGCGACCGGCCGCCGCCGAGTACACCAGGCGATCGGCGGCGCTCATCGGCCCTTGCCCTCGCTGCCCAGCACGCTGCGCACGGTACGCCCGAGCACCCGGACGTCGAAGCCCAGGCTCTGGTTGCGCAGGTAGAAGAACTCGTACTGCAGCTTCTCCAGCGCGTCGCGCTCGTCGCCGGCGTAGCCGTACTTCACCTGGGCCCAGCCGGTGAGGCCGGGGCGCACGAGGTGCCGCATCCCGTAGAACGGGAGGCGGGCGCTCAGCTCGGTGACGTAGCGGGGCTGCTCGGGCCGGGGCCCCACCACCGACAGCTCGCCCCGCACGATGTTGACCACCTGCGGCAGCTCGTCGAGGTGCGTCGTGCGGAGGACCCCGCCGAAGCGCGTGATCCGGGGGTCGTCCACGGCGGTCCACGCCGACCCCTCGCCCGGCGGCGGCGGCGGTTCGGCCTTCATCGTCCGGAACTTCAGGATCTCGAACGTGTCACCCCCGCGCCCGACCCGCTCCTGGCGGTAGAACAGCGGCCCCCGGTTGCCGGTGAGGTTGACCAGCCACACCACCGGGACGGCCAGCAGGAACGGCACCAGCCCGAGCACCCCGAGCACGAGGTCGACGAGGCGCTTGACCCGGGCGTAGCGGACGCGGTGGATCTCGCTGATGTCGAAGAACAGCGATGCCCGCTCCAGCTCGCCGACCGGCAGCTTGCCCAGCCACTCCTCGTAGAACTGCACCAGCGTGCGGACCCGCACCCCGGACTCGTGGAGGGCGGCGGCCTGGCCCACCACCTCGGCGTCGGCCTGGGCGCCCCGGTCCAGGACGATGAGCGAGGCGGCGTGCTCCAGCACCAGGTCGATCAGCGGGCGGGCGTCGCCGGTGCCGGCCGCCGCCGCCGGCTCCACGTGGGCCACCAGCACCGCCGGGCGCTCCGGGATCAGGCGGAGATCGCCGCGGAGGCGCTCGAGCTCCTCCGGGTCGCCCACCAGCACGACGCGGTCGCGGTCCTCGCCCCGGGCGCGGCCCCGGCGGGCGAGGGCGTTCATGGCCACCTGCCACGGCACCAGCACGAGGGCGGCGCCGAAGACCACGAACCGGGGCAGCAGGGCATCGCCCACGATCAGCTGGATGACCGACACGCCGACGGCGGCCAGGAGCGACGCGCCGACGGCCGACAGGGCGGCGGCGCGGGCAGAGCGGGGCAGGTCCGGGAGCCCGAACCCGTAGCCGGCCACCCACAGCAGGACGATGTACGCCAGGGCCCAGGCGAACCGGCTGGACCCCGTGAAGTCGTAGGGCGGATCAGCCACGTAGGCGGCGTGCACCTTGCTGAGCCCGAGCACGGCACCGGCCGCGCCGAGGAAGCTCAGCAGGCGGGCCAGTCGTCGCACGCGGCCATGGTACGAACCACGACCCCGCCGACCGGCGATGCCGTCAGCGGCGGGCGCGCCTCAGGTGACGGGGGTGGCGTCGATCACGGCGTCGACCGGGATCGGCCCGTAGGCGTGGGGGAACGCCTGGCCGGAGCCGTAGGAGTCCTCCTCCACCAGGCGCACGTCGCCCAGCCGGTCCGGGTCCAGGCGGAGCGCCAGCAGGCCGGTGACGTGGGCGAAGTGCTTGCCCACGGTGCCCGGGACCTGGTGCCCCCAGGAGCAGTGCACGAAGCCCTCGGTCTCCAGCGACGGCGGGGCGATGCTCCCGTCCTCCTGGTGCTCGGCCCACTCGACCTCGGTGGCGAGGTGGTAGAGGGCGTGCAGGTCCAGGTCGTCGAGCGCCATCGGCTCAGCCTTCCATCCCGAGCAGCGGCCGCAGGAACTGCCCGGTGTAGGACTCCGGCGTGTCGGCCACCGTCTCGGGCGTGCCCTCCACCAGCACCGTCCCGCCGCCCGCGCCGCCCTCGGGCCCGAGGTCGATGATCCAGTCGGCGGTCTTGATGACGTCGAGGTTGTGCTCGAT
>CALANQ010000524.1 GCA_937926025.1 uncultured Acidimicrobiales bacterium | reverse complement strand
CCTCGATCGCGTCGGCGCGGGCGTCGAGCAGGTCGGCGGCCTCGTCCGGGGGGAGCGCGGGCAGCAGCGACAGCGCCGCCTCGAACTGCGTGTACTCCTTCTCCGGCGTCGCCACCAGGTCCGCGAGCCAGTCGGTCATCTCCCGCATGCCCGTGTCGGTGATGCCGTAGATGGTGCGCTCGGGCCGGCGCCCCTCCCGCACCGTGTCGACCACCTCGATGAAGCCGTCTCGCTCGAGGGCGTCGACCACGTTGTAGAGCGAGCCGTAGTTCAGCTTGATGCTCTCGTGCTTCTTGCGGGTCTTGAGGGTGGCCGCCACCTCGTAGGGGTGGCGGGGCTGCTCCCGCAGCACGCACAGGATGGCCAGCGCCAGGGGGTTGGAGCGCTGTCGGCGAGCCATGTCCCACACTAGATACTCCAAGTGGGATATCTGTCAAGGAGTATGCCGAGGGGTGGTCTGGTCGTCCGTCACGCTCGCCGTCCTTTGGGGTGGCGGCGAGGCGCGTCGGTAGGCTCCCCGTCCATGTCGGACACCCTGCAGCCGGTCCAGATCTCCCGGAAGCCCGCCCCTGCTCAGGGGTCGCGCGATCCGCTCACGGCCGACGAGGCCCGGCGCGCCATCCGGGCCGCGGAGACGGCGCTGCTCGACGAGCGCCGCATGCTCACCGCCGACGAGCTGGCCGAGCTGGCGTACGTGCCCGACGCCTCGGTCCCGTCGCTCGCCGCTCTCGCCCACGAGGTGCGCCTGGCCTGGTGCGGCCCCGAGGTCGAGGTCGAGGGCATCCTCTCCGCCAAGACCGGCGGCTGCCCCGAGGACTGCCACTTCTGCAGCCAGTCGTCGAAGTTCGACACCGTGGTGAAGGCCACGCCGTTCCTCGACACCGACGAGGTGCTGGCGGCCGCCAAGGAGACGGCGGCCCTCGGCGCCTCGGAGTTCTGCATCGTGCTGGCCGTGCGCGGCCCCGACGAGCGCACCATGGAGCGCCTCCTCGAGCTGGTGCCCATCATCAACGGCGAGACCGGCCTCAACGTGGCCGTGTCCGCCGGCATCCTCACCCCCGAGCAGGCCAAGCGCCTCGCCGACGGCGGCGTGCACCGCTACAACCACAACCTGGAGACGGCCCGGAGCTACTTCCCCGAGGTGGTCACCAGCCACGACTGGACCGAGCGCGAGGAGACCTGCTCGCTGGTCCGGGAGAACGGCATGGAGCTGTGCTGCGGTGCGCTCCTGGGCATGGGAGAGACCATCGACCAGCGCCTGGAGCTGCTCGGCCAGCTGCGCGAGGTGGACCCCACGGAGGTGCCGCTCAACTTCCTGAAGCCGATGGCCGGCACGCCCTTCGCCCACCTGCCGGCGGTGGAGCCGCTCGAGGCCATCCGGTGGATCGCCCTGTTCCGCATCGCCCTCCCCACGGTCATCCTCCGCTACGCCGGCGGCCGCGAGTTCACCCTCGGCGACCTCCAGGCCATGGGCATGACCAGCGGCATCAACGCCCTGATCATCGGCAACTACCTCACCTACCTGGGCCGGTCGCCGCAGGAGGACCTCAAGATGCTCGACGACCTCCGCATGCCCGTGGGCCTGCTGAGCAAGGTCATCTGAGCCACCCGATGAGCGAGGCCACCGCTGCCGCGTTCTGCGACGGCTGCGGTCGCCCGGCAGCCGAGTGCGCCGGCTGCCGCTGGGAGTACGACCCGCCGCACTTCTGCTCGCAGTGCGGCGTGCGCATGGCGGTGAACGTGAGCCCCAACGGCTGGAAGGCCCGCTGCAAGACCCACGGCGAGATCACTCGGGGCTGACCCTCAGCCGCCTTCACCCTCGCCTTCGCCCTTGCCCGGCACCGGGGGAGCGGTGGTGGTCGGGGTCGCGGCGACGCTGGTCGTGTCGGTGACGGCGCCGCGCTCGCCCAGGTACTGGCGCACGTGCAGGTCGCAGCGCCGGAGCGCGGCGTCGGCCACCACCGCTGCGGGGGCCTCAGCCCGGTCGTAGGACGGGTGGTCCGCGCCCACCGGGGCGCCGCGCTCGGCGACGATGGCGCTGAGCTGCTCGACGGCCGCCGCCACCTCCGGGTCTGCAGCAGCCTGCACCGCCCCGGCGTGCTCCTCCCACACGTCACCGGCCGGCTGGAAGCCGAAGACGGTGGTGCCGCCGCTGGGCTCGGGCGGGCGCTCGGCCACCCACATCAGCAGGTCGAAGGTGCGGGCATCGAGCTCGCCGACGCCGCGGGCCTCGAAGATCGCCGGGTCGGCGCGCCAGCGGGCCACCTCGTCGGCGTCGTCGACCCCGGGTGCCAGCACGACCTGGAACGAGGTGGGCAGGTCCTCGGGGCGGACGCTGCGGATCATCTCGCTGTCGCCGGAGAACAGCTCCCGGAACCGGGCGGCGGTCTCGTCGGCGTCGACGTAGCGGACCCGCTCGATACGCGGGTCGGCCTCAAGCCGTGCTCGCGTCTCCTCCACCGCGGTCGACGAGGTGCCGGGCTCCAGGTACAGCAGCAGGTCGGCGTCGGAGGCGAGGGGGGAGAAGGGCTGCGCCTCGAGGGCCGCGCAGAACGGGTCGGCCGAGGCCCGGGCGCCGTCGCGGTCCCCGCGGACGACCAGCGCTGCGCCCACGGCGCCGACCACCAGCAGCACCGCGGCGGCGGCCAGCCACCGGGACCGGTGCCCGCTCGGAGGTGCGGCCGGCGCCTGGTCGAGGTCGCCGTGCGCGGCTGCCAGCACGGCGCCGGACCCGCGGGGCGCCCCGCGCTCGGCCCGCTCCCGGAGGAGGTCGATCAGGTCGGGGTTCGATGGGGTGCTCATGCGTCGCCTCCTTCGGCGAGGGCCAGGCGGAAGCGCTTGCGGGCCCGGGACACCCGCGCCCGGGCTGCGGGACCGCTGGTGCCCAGCACGGCGGCCACCTCGTCGAGCCCGAGCCGCTCCACATCGGCGAGGTAGATCGCCGCCCGGTCGGCGGGGTCGAGTCGGTCGAGGTCCGCCAGGTCGGAGGGGTAGGTGGTGCGGTCGCCGGGCGAGGCGGCCCCGGCCAGTCGGCGGGTGGCGCGCCGCTCGCGCCCTCGGGACCGGTTGTGGTTCGAGGCCAGGTTCACCATCGTCTTCCGCAGGTAGGCGGCGGGATGGCGGAGCTGGTGCAGCGGCCCGGTGCGCAAGGCTCGGGCCACGGCCTCCTGGAGCAGGTCGTCGGGGTCGAGGTCGAGCGGCGCCACCACCGCGGCGAAGCGGCGCAGGGCGGGGTAGACCGCTGCGAAGAGGACCTCGTCGTCTGCTTCGGCTGGGTCCACCGGCTCGCCTCGTGGCCGTCGGGCCGCCGTCGTCCTCACGATCATGCCCTCATGGACACCGCAGGGCACCGGATCGTGACCGGCACGTGCGACCGGCGGGACGCTGGCCGGTGGACCGGCCGGGGGCAGGTCACCGGGCGGCGCCCGGGCCTCCACCCGCTGCGGCCCGGAACCGGCGCAGGCGCTCCACGGCCACGCTGACCCGGCGCGCCGATGGGGCGCCGGCCTGCTCCGAGGCGGCCCGCCGCAGGTCCAGGTCGGTGCCAGGACCGACCAGGAAGTTGGTGACCTGCTGGGCGACGTCGGGGTTCTGGGGGAACACGTCGGCCATGGTGGCGGGGAGGTCGGGGCGCAGCGGGCTCGAGGTGAGCAGCTCCACGAGGTGTCCGACCGCGGTGACCTGGATGCTGGGGTCCGGCAGCGGCCCCATGGAGTCGTGCCAGACGGTGAGGAAGCCCGACAGGTCGTCGACGCCGGTGGACACCTGGGCCAGCCACCGGTGGGCGACGTGCGCCGGGCGGGGCGGCACCCGCAGCAGCCGGGTGAACTCGGCCAGGAGGAACCGGCCGACGGCATCGACCTCGGTCTGCGGCCAGTCGTGCCAGCCGGCGGCCCGGAACTGCTTCCACACCAGGGAGCGGCTGACGTTCAGCCGGTGGTCCGCAGCAAGGGTGAGGATCCGGGGCGTGAGCCGGCGCAGGTCGTCGGGGCCGCCCCAGGTGGTGCCGGCCTTGCGGACGAAGCGGGACACGAGGTCCGGCGCCACCGATGCCGGCGGCCCGGCCAGGGCGGCCAGGTCAGTGTCGCTGACGCAGTGGCGGCAGTGCGGGACGGGATCCGATGCGGCCACGGGGGCGAAGGCGGCGTACAGCTGGGCGGCGGCCGGTTCCAGCGAGAAGCCGCCGGGGGAGGGGCGGTAGCTGCGGTCGGCGAGGGCGGAGGAGACCATGGGGGACCCTGGGGTCGGCGGGCGGGCGCGATCGAATCTACCGAAGCGGCGGAGAGCCCCCGTGGAGCCTCGTCGTGGGGGCGTGTCCGAAGCTCTAGGGTGACGCCCAGCGTTCGCCAGCTGTCACCGGCTGGTCACCGCTGCGTCACCTCCGGTTCGCTCTCGACCCGTAGGTTTCGCCCATCCCGAGGTCTGCGTCCAGGAGGGTCCATGGCCAGCGTCACCTTCGACGCCGTATCGAAGCGCTACGGCGAGGTCACCGCGGTCGATGACCTGAACCTCGCCATCGAGGACGGCGAGTTCATGGTCCTGCTCGGCCCATCGGGCTGCGGCAAGACCACGGCGCTGCGGATGATCGCCGGGCTGGAGGACATCTCCGACGGCAAGCTGTCCATCGGTGACGAGGTGGTCAACGACGTCGACCCGTCCCGCCGGGACATCTCGATGGTGTTCCAGAGCTACGCCCTCTACCCGCACATGACGGTGCAGCGGAACATCGAGTCGCCGCTCCTGGTGCGCAGCTACCACGTGGACGGCAACGACAAGCCGGCCCGCAAGCTCACCAAGGCCGAGCGCGACGAGCGGGTCGCCGAGGCCGCCCGGGTCCTGGACCTCGAGCCGTACCTCAAGCGCAAGCCGGCAGCCCTCTCCGGCGGCCAGCGCCAGCGCGTCGCCCTCGCCCGGGCGTTCGTCGGGCGGCCCAAGGTCTTCCTGATGGACGAGCCGCTGTCCAACCTGGACGCCAAGCTACGGGCCCAGACCCGCATCGAGCTCGTGGAGCTGCACGACCGGGTCGGCACCACCGTCGTCTACGTCACCCACGACCAGGTCGAGGCCATGACCATGGCCACCCGGGTGGCGGTCATGTCCATGGGCAAGCTCCAACAGGTGGGCACGCCCCAGGAGGTGTACGCCCGCCCGGTGAACACCTTCGTCGCCCAGTTCATCGGCACGCCGCCCATGAACTGCTTCGCCGGCCGCATCGCCGCCGACAGCGGCCGCATCGAGGTCGAGGGCGGCACGCTCCCGCTCCCGGCCGGCCTCGTCGCCACGCCGGCGGCCGGTTCGGCGGTCACCGTCGGCGTCCGCCCCGAGCACCTCACCATCGACGCGAGCGGTTCGCTCGGCGTCGAGGTGCGGGCGGTCGAGTGGCTCGGCCACGAGTGCCTCATCTCGGCCTCGATCGGCGATGCCACCATCGTGATCCGTGAGGCGGGGATGTCCGCCAGCGAAGCCGGCCAGGGGATGCGCCTGGCGGTCGACCCGGCCAACGTGCACCTCTTCGACCCGAACACCACCCTGCGGATCGGCTGATGAGCGTCACCGACGTCATGGCCGTCCCCAACGACGACGCGCCGGTCCTCGAAGCCCCCAAGCGGTCGCGCCGCGGCAAGTACAACGCGAAGGAGGTGGGCCTGGCCTTCGTGTTCCTGCTGCCGTCGCTCGCCGTCTTCGTCACCTTCTTCTACCTGCCGTTCTCCCGCCTCGTCAGCTGGGGCACCTACGAGTCGCAGCGGGGCGGGGCCTCCTACAAGCAGGTCGGCCTCGAGCAGTACAAGGACGTGCTGGGCGGCGACGAGTTCCGCCAGGGTCTCTGGCACAGCCTCCAGTTCGTGCTCTACACGGTGCCCGCCGGCCTGATCCTGGGCACGTTGCTGGCGGTGGCCGCCCACCGGCGGCTCAAGGGCATCAAGGTGTTCCAGGCCATCTTCTCGTCGACGCTGGCCAGCTCGGTCGCCGTGTCGTCGGTGATCTTCTTCTTCCTCTTCAACCCGGCCGTCGGCTTCTTCCAGGTGAGCTGGCAGTCCGACCCGAGCTGGGCGATGTTCGCCGCCGCCCTCCCGGCCATCTGGCAGAACCTCGGCCTGGCGTTCGTCATCGTGCTGGCCGGGCTCCAGGCGGTGCCCGACGAGGTGATGGAGGCGGCCCGGCTCGACGGCTACGGCGCCTGGCGCCGCCTCACCCGCATCACCCTCCCGCTCATCTCGCCGGTGCTGATGTTCCTGCTGGTGATCCTGGTGATCTACGGCTTCCAGGCCTTCGCCCAGATCGACATCATC
>CALANQ010000523.1 GCA_937926025.1 uncultured Acidimicrobiales bacterium | reverse complement strand
ACAGGGGGGGAAACATGTCCGGTACGCTGCCGCTCATGGCGCTTGTCGTCATCGCCTACAATATCGTCGTGTTCCTGACGGGCGCGACCATGGAGACGGGCGTGGCGCCCATCCCGCTCGTTTCCGGCGCGGTCTGGACGGTGACGGTGGGTGACATCCTCATCGCCAGCGGACTCATCGTGCTTTTTCTTGAGATCATCGCCGCGACGCGCACGGGCTCGGCCACGATCGTCATGGTCGAGGGCGACGGCTTCCTGCCCCGCCCCGAGGCCACCGACCCCACCGATCCCGCAGACCCCGACACCGAGGCCCAGCCTGAAGCCGCCCCCGCCACCCCCGTCGGCGGCACCCCCACCTACACCGGCTGACCGGATCCCGCCCCGGACGTCGCACCGGCGAGGCCGCGGGTCCGGGCCGGGGGGTGCTACTCGCCGGTGGTGCCGTCGAGGAGCTCGCGGAGGACGTCGAGGTGCCCCAGGTGGCGCGCCGTCTCCTCGAGGAGGTGGACCACCGTCCAGCGCAGGGTGAACGCGACCGGCGGGTCGCCGGTGGGGACGGCGCTCCGGTCGTCGAGGTCGTGCTCGGCGGTGATGGCCCGGGACCGCTCGCAGGCCTCGACGTAGCGCTGGACCTGCAGCGCCAGCGGCTCGTCGGCGGCGGTGTGGAACTCCCAGTCGCGGTCCGCGTCCCAGTCCACGTCGGCGTACCAGTCGATGGCGCCCCGGCCGGCGAAGCGGTCGCTGAACCAGGAGTCCTCCACCAGGGCGAGGTGCTTCACCAGGCCCGCCACCGACGTGGACGATCGCAGCGGGGTGGCCACCGCGAGGTGCTGGGCCATGCCGGTGGCCTTGGCGACGACGCCGTCGCGGTACCAGTCGAGCATGGCCACCAGGACGTCGCGCTCGTCGCTGGCCCGGACCGGCGGGAAGCGGCGCTCCCCGTTGTCGACGGGTTCGATGCCGCGCTCCGCCCCCGAGCGCTCGATGCAGAACTCGTTGCCCTCCGGGTCCGCCAGGACGGCCCACCCGCCGCCGTCGGGCGTGCGGTGGTCGGCGACGAGCGTGCCGCCGAGGGCGACCACGCGGGCGACCTCGTCGTCGCGGAGCACCGACGGCCGCAGGTCGAGGTGGACCCGGTTCTTGACCGCCTTGGCCTCGGGCACCGGGATGAACAGCAGGGCCGGGTGCAGGCCCCGCGGGTCGATCAGGTAGGCCTCGGGGTCGCCCGGGGCGTTGGGGTTGTCGGGGTGGTCGGTGTAGCCGAGGACGTCGGCCCAGAAGCGGGCCAGGCGGTACGGGTCGCGGCAGTCGACGGTGATGGTGGCGATGGAGGAGGGCATCGGGTCCTGGTGGAGGGGGTCAGTGGTCCACGGGGTGGTCGTGGTCGACCTCGAACGTCGACCGGGTGGACGGCACCCCGGATCGGCCATCCTCGCGGGTGCGCACCCCGAGCACCTGGTGGATTGCGGTGCGGTTCTCCTCGAAGCCGATAGCGCAGCCCGCCAGGTACAGCCGCCACACCCGGGCCCGGCCCGGACCGACCAGGCGCTGGGCCTCGTCCCACGATGCCTCGAGGTTGGCCACCCAGGCGCGCAGGGTCGTGGCGTAGTGCTCGCGGAGCGAGTGCACGTCGCGCACCTCCAGGCGCACCCGCTGCATCGCGGACACGACGGTACCCACCTCCAGCAGGGCGGCGTCCGGGAACACGTAGCGGCCCATGAAGGAGTCGGGGTCGATGCCGCTGCGGTCGTCGGGGTCGAGCCGGGAGATGGCGTGGTTCAGCAGCCGGCCGCCCGGGCGCAGCAGGTCGTGCAGGTCGGTGAGGTACTCGGCCATCTTCGCCTCGCCGACGTGCTCGAACATCCCGATCGAGCTGATGGCGTCGAACGGCCCGTCGTGCACGTCGCGGTAGTCCTGGACCCGGATCTCCACCCGGCCGCCCAGGCCCGCCGCCTCGACCCGCTGCCGGGCCAGCGCGGCCTGCGCCTCGGAGATGGTGACGCCGACGACCTGGGCGCCGTGGTGCTGGGCGGCGTGCAGCGCCATCGACCCCCAGCCGCAACCCACGTCCAGGAGGCGCATGCCGGGCTCGAGCCCGAGCTTGCGGCAGATCAGCTCGTACTTGGCCTCCTGGGCCTGCTCCAGGCTCAGCCCGTCCTCGTACCAGTAGGCGCAGGAGTAGGTGAGCGACGGGCCGAGGAGCAGCCGGTAGAAGTCGTTCGACACGTCGTAGTGGTGGGCGATGGCCAGGGCGTCGCGGCCGCGGGTGTGGAGGCGGCCGTGGGGGCGCGACTCCTCGTCGGGGATGGGCGGCCGGCGGCCCAGCACCCCCAGGCGGCGCAGCGCACCCACCAGGTGGACGCGGTCCCGGGTGGTGAGGTGGACCGAGACGTCCTCGTCGGGGCTCCCCAGCTGGTCGCGCAGGGCGAGCAGGTCGAAGATGTCGCCGTCGACATCGAGCGCCCCCGACACGTGGGCGCGTGCGAGGCCCAGCTCGCCGGGCGACCACACCAGGTGCTGCAGCGCGGTCGGGCTGTGCAGCTCGATGGTCACGGGCGCGTCCGGCGGGCCGACGGTGCTTCCGTCCCAGGCGCGGACGGCGACGCGCGGCGACGGTCCGAGGACGGCGCTCACGATGGGTGCGAGCTCGTCGGCCACGGAGGTCGATCGGGTGGAGGTACGGGCCATGGCAGCCTCCGTTCGAACGGGTTGCGTCCAGTCTGGCAACGCCCCGACGGGATTGCACGGGTTCGGCGGCACGCTGCCATCGGCCATACTGCGAAGCGGCCGACGTCCAGGTCGGCCGCCAGAGGCAAGGAGCGGAGCATGGGGTTCCTCGACAAGGTCAAGGCCGGGGCCGAATCGGCCATCGCATCCGGGCAGCAGGCCCTCCAGCAGGGCCAGGACAAGCTCGACGAGGTCCAGGCCAAGAAGAAGGCTGACGGCCTGCTGCGCGACCTCGGCGCCTGGCACTACGCCGTGGCCACCGGCCGCGACGAGGGCGATGCCGCCGAGGAGATCGCCCGGATCTCCGCTGAGCTCGAGGAGCACGAGGCGGTCAACGGTCCCATCGACGTCGGTCGCAAGGAGGAGCCGCCGCCTCCACCGCCGCCGGCCGCCACCACCCCGCCGCCCCCTCCCGGTGCCGTCCCGACGCCTCCGCCGCCCGGTGGCGCGGTCCCGCCGCCGCCTCCCGGGTCGGTGCCGCCTCCGCCCCCGGGTTCCGTGCCCCCTCCGCCTCCCGGGTCCGTGCCCCCGCCCCCTGCGCCGGGTGCGACCCCGCCGCCTCCGGGCGACGTCCCGCCGCCCCCACCGGGCGCGGCAGCGGATCTCGGCGCGTCGTTCTGATGCCCGTCACCGTCGGCGTCTTCGGCGCCGCAGGCCGGATGGGCTCCACCGTGTGCCGCGCCGTCGCCGACGATCCCGAGCTGGAGCTCATCGCCGCGGTCGACCCCGGCGCGGCCGGCGTGCCGGTCAGCGAGGCCGCCGGGGTGGACGCATCGTTCGAGGTGGCCGGCAAGGCCGAGCACCTCGAGGTCACGCCCGACGTCATGGTGGACTTCACCCACCTGGGTGCGGCGCGGGAGAACGTCGCTTGGTGCGCCGCCAACGGCGTGCACGCCGTCGTGGGCACCACCGGCTTCTCCGACGACGACCTGGCCTCGTTCCGGTCCGCGTTCACGTCGAGCAACTGCCTGATCGCCCCGAACTTCGCCATCGGCGCCATCTTGATGATGCGGTTCGCGGAGCTGGCGGCTCCCTGGTTCGAGACCGCCGAGGTGCTGGAGTTCCACCACGATGCCAAGGTCGACTCGCCCTCGGGCACGGCCATGCGCACGGTGGAGCGGATGGCGGCCGCCAGCAGCGACTGGGCCCCGGATCCCACCACCACCGAGGTGGTCGACGGCGCCCGCGGCGGCGACGGCCCCGGGCACATCCGCATCCACGCCATCCGCATGCGCGGGATGGTCGCCCACCAGGAGGTGGTGCTGGGCACCACCGGCCAGACCCTGAGCATCCGCCACGACAGCTACGACCGCAGCTCGTTCATGCCCGGCGTGGTGTTGGCCGCCCAGCGCATCGCCCAGCACCCGGGTGTGGTGGTGGGCCTCGACGCCTACCTGGACCTGTAGGTCCGGCCGTGGGGGACCCGCACTACGAGGACATCTTCGACGCCCGCGGCGGCCGCTACGACGACGCCATGCGCCGCTGGCCGATGGTGCGCGACGAGGAGTTCGGGTTCGTGCTGGACCTGCTCGACCTCGGCGCAGGCGAGATCCTGGTCGACGTGCCGTCTGGTGGCGGCTACCTGGCCGAGCGGGTGCCCGAGGGCGTCACCGTGGTCGCCGTCGAGGCATCGGAGGCGTTCGTCGAGCGCGGCCGCCAGCAGGGCGTGCGGGCGGTGGCGGCGGGGCTGCGCGCCGAGGGCCTGGCGGCCGGCTCGGCCGACGCGGTGCTCTCCCTGGCCGGGATGCACCACGAGGACGACCACGACGAGCTGTTCGGCGCCTGGGCGCGACTCCTGCGCCCGGGCGGACGCCTGGTGGCGGCCGACGTGGTGGCCGGGTCCGCCGAGGCGGTGTTCCTCGACGGGTTCGTGGGGGAGTGGACGTCCACGGGCCACGCCGGCCACTACTTCGGCGATGACCTCGCGGACCTCGCGGCGGCGGGCGGCCTGGTCGACGTGGCGGTGGTCGATGGCCGGTACCACTGGTGGGCCAGCACGGACGAGGAGCTCGCTGCGTTCTGCACCCGGCTCTTCGGCCTCGAGGGCGTTACCGCAGACCAGGTGCTCGCCGCGCTCGACCGGGGTCCGGGCATCGACCGCGACGGCGGCCGGGTCGGCCTGCGCTGGGGGCTGCGGGCGGTGACGGGCCGGGCGCCGGCCTGAGGGTCCGTCAGTCCTGCCGCGGCAGGAGCCGATCCACCGTGCGCTTCCAGGCGGCGAACCCGCGGGGCGACGTCGGGTAGGCGCGGTAGATGCCCCGGGCCGCGCCCATGGCGGCGAGGGCGGGGACGACGATGCGGGCGATGGCCGGCCGGGTGGCCAGGGCGCGGGCGGCGTTGACGGTGTCCCGGGGTCCCATCAGGCCCATCTTCTGCTCCAGCCCGGGACGGACGAGCGGCTCCGAGAACACGCCGGTGGCGTACAGCTCCTCGACGCCCTCCGGGCCGAGCGCGGTGCTCATCCGTCGGACGGCGTCGAACGCGGCGAGCGTGCCACCGAACTCCCGCTGGTACGCCGCCTGGTAGCGCCAGAGGGCGGCCTCCGAGCCGGGGTCGTCAGCCTCGGCGGTGGCCTCGGCCAGCGCCTTGCCGGCGAGCAGGCCGAAGCCGATGCCGCTGCCGTGACCGGGGAACACCTGGCAGGCGGCGTCGCCGACCAGCGCGATGCCCGGGGCGGTGAAGCGGTCGTACACGCGGCGCAGGGGGATGGTCCCGCCGCCGCCGAACACGGTCCCGCCCATCCACGGGTGGGCGGCCCGGGTGGCCTTCAACAGGTCGGGGCCGGTGGCGTTGCCGAGCGACGGGATCGTCCCGGTGAGCACCGAGACCTCCTCCAGCGACGCCTCGACGGTGATGTTGACGGTGGAGTAGCCGCCCTCGATGCCGACGGCCACCACCGCGTCGCCCGGCCGGGCGCCGTGCCCGTCCAGGAAGCGGCGGGCGCCCTCCTGGTCGTCGATCTCCAGGATCAGCTGCTGGGCCGAGCACAGGTCGGCCGGGACCACGTCGGGGCAGCGCTGCGCCAGCACCGGCACCTGGTTGCGCAGGACGCCCTGGTACCCGGCGGCGTCGACGAACAGCGCAGCATCGATGCCGATCGCCTGGGTGCCCTGCTCCGCCCGGATCGACACCGGCCGCCCGCCCACCAGGCGCAGCTGCGATCCGGTGACGCCCCAGCGGATGTCGACGCCGGCGATCTCCGCGTCGTGCTGGAGGCGGTCGACCAGGAGCCGCATGTCGGCGTCGCCCACCGGGCTGTCGGTGATGGTGAACCCGTACCGTCCGGTGGGGCTGACCATGTGCGCGGCGCCGCCGTGGGCCCGCAGCTCCGGCGGCTTCGGCGGCTCCAGCCCGGCCCGCTCGAACTGCCAGGGGCTGGTGCCGTTGCACCACCGGGCACCGCTCTTGCCCTCCGCACGTCGTTCCAGGACCACGACCGACCGGCCGGTCTTCGCCAGCTGGAGGGCGGCCTGCAGCCCGGCGGTGCCGCCGCCGACCACCACCACATCGGCCTGTTCGGTGCCCCGCGCCCTCGCCACCGCGTCATCCTGCTGGTGCCCGGGCGG
>CALANQ010000522.1 GCA_937926025.1 uncultured Acidimicrobiales bacterium | reverse complement strand
ATCATGTGGGGCGCCAGCGTCTACCAGGAGGGCAGGGCCACCTACCTCTACGGCGGATGCAGCAACCCCTGGTGGCGGTTCGACAAGCTCCAGTTCGTGGCCAAGGCGCCCACGGCGACCGTGGCGGACGCCTCGCCGTGGTTGTACCGCACCGCCACGGGGTGGAGCGCGCTCGGCGATCCCACGGGGATCGTGCCGGTGTCGGACTTCGCGTTCGAGAGCGTGGTCAAGACGCCCAACGGCTACACGACCTTCCTGCTGCCGTGGTGGTCGAGCGACGCCACCGACGCCCGGACCATCAAGGGCTACCGGGCCCCGAACCCGTGGGGGCCCTGGGTGGCGTACACCACCACGGTCGGCTCGGGAACCATCTTCTCGCAGCTGTCGCCCGGCGGCGGGCCCTACCCCGCAGCACCGGTCTGGACGTCGCTCATCCCCGACGATCCGGGTCTCGGCCTGACGAAGGACCCCACGGTGACCGTGCCCTCGACGCCCACCACGCCGGCGGAGAGCTACGCGCCCTACCTGTCGTACATGCCGATCGTCCACACCGACATCACCAAGCCGGGCGACCCCGGCAAGGTCCTGCTGTCGTGGTCGAACGACTACGGGAGCAGCCCGCTGAACAAGAAGTTCGGCTACACCCTTCGCTTCGACTGGTTGGACCTCGCCAGCCTCTGAACCGGCGGAGCTGCGATCCCGAGCGACGAACCGGATCCCGGGGCGACGTGCCCCGGGATCCGGCGCGTCACGGTCCGCTGACCTGCGGCGGCGCATCGGACCGTCCCGAGTTGATAATCAGACACTCAACTTTTATACTTGCAGGCGTTCACCTGATCTCCGCAGCCCGCTAGGCTGCCGTCCAAGACCCCAGATAAGAGGAGCAGTACCCATGCCCAAGGCCGTCGGCATCGATCTCGGCACCACCAACTCGGTCGTCAGCGTCCTCGAGGCGGGCGACCCCATCGTCATCCCCAACGCCGAGGGCAGTCGCACGACGCCGTCGGTCGTCGCGTTCGCCAAGAACGGCGAGGTCCTCGTCGGCGAGGTCGCCAAGCGCCAGGCGATCACCAACCCCGATCGCACCATCCGGTCCGTCAAGCGCCACATGGGCACCAACTGGACCATCGACATCGACGGCAAGGCGTACACCAGCCAGGAGATCTCAGCCCGCACGCTCATGAAGCTCAAGCGCGACGCGGAGGCCTACCTCGGCGACACCGTCACCCAGGCGGTCATCACCGTCCCCGCGTACTTCGACGACGCCCAGCGCACCGCCACCAAGGAGGCCGGTCAGATCGCGGGCCTCGAGGTGCTGCGCATCATCAACGAGCCCACCGCGGCCGCCCTCGCCTACGGCCTCGACAAGGAAGGCCAGGAGCAGACGATCCTGGTGTTCGACCTCGGCGGCGGCACGTTCGACGTGTCCGTGCTGGAGATCGCCGACGGCGTCTTCGAGGTGAAGAGCACCCACGGCGACACCAGCCTCGGCGGCGACGACTGGGACCAGAAGGTCATCGACTGGCTGGTCGAGGGCTTCAAGGGCGACCACGGCGTCGACCTCTCCAAGGACAACATGGCCCTCCAGCGGCTCAAGGAGGCCGCCGAGAAGGCCAAGATCGAGCTGTCGCAGGTGCAGAGCACGCAGATCAACCTGCCGTTCATCACCGCCACCGACGCCGGCCCGCTCCACCTGGACATGACCCTCAGCCGGGCCAAGTTCCAGGACCTCACCGCGGACCTCCTCGCCCGCACCCGCAAGCCGTTCGAGCAGGCCATCTCCGATGCCGGGCTCACCCAGGGCCAGATCGACCACGTGGTCCTCGTGGGCGGCTCCACCCGCATGCCCGCGGTGGCCGAGCTGGTCAAGGAGCTCACCGGCTCCGAGCCCAACAAGTCGGTCAACCCCGATGAGGTGGTGGCCATCGGCGCCGCCGTCCAGGCCGGCGTGCTCAAGGGCGAGGTCAAGGACATCCTGCTCCTCGACGTCACCCCGCTGTCGCTCGGCATCGAGACCAAGGGCGGCGTGATGCACAAGCTCATCGAGCGCAACACCACCATCCCCACCAAGCGCACCGAGACCTACACCACCGCCGACGACATGCAGTCGCAGGTGGAGATCCACGTGCTCCAGGGCGAGCGCGACATGGCCCAGTTCAACAAGACGCTCGGCAAGTTCAAGCTGGTCGACCTGCCGCCCGCGCCCCGTGGCGTGCCGCAGATCGAGGTCACCTTCGACATCGACGCCAACGGCATCGTGCACGTGTCCGCCAAGGACAAGGGCACCGGCAAGGAGCAGTCGATGACCATCACCGGCCAGTCCTCGCTGAGCAAGGACCAGATCGACCAGATGGTGAAGGACGCCGAGGCCCACGCGGCCGAGGACGCCCAGCGCAAGGAGGAGGCCGACATCCGCAACCAGGCCGACACCCTCGTGTACCAGACCGACAAGCTGCTCAAGGAGCAGGGCGACAAGGTCGTCGGGCCCGAGAAGGACGCCCTGGAGGCCGCGCTGGCCACCCTCAAGACGGCCAACGAGGGCGACGACCTCGAGGCCATGAAGTCCGCCATCGAGGAGGTCTCCACCACCTCGCAGGCCTTCGCCCAGAAGCTGTACGAGACCACGGCCGAGGAGAACGCCGGCCAGTACGACGCCGGTGCCGCCAGCGGTGCCGGGGCGACCGGTGCCGATGATGACGACGTCGTCGACGCCGAGGTCATCGACGAGGACGGCGACGACAAGTGAGCGACGCCCACGATCCCGGGGTCGAGGAGGCCGCCGCGCCTCCCGGCCCCGACGCTGACGCCGAGGCCGAGGCTGGGACCGAGGTCGACGTCGAGGCCCTCATCGAGGACGAGCTCGTCGGCGAGGTCGTCGACGACGCCACGTCGGTCGAGGAGCTCGTCGAGCTGCTCGAGACCACCACGGTCGAGCGCGACGAGTACCTCGACCTCGCCCGGCGCACCCAGGCCGAGTTCGAGAACCACCGCAAGCGCGCCGCCAAGCAGCTCGACGACGAGGTCGTCCGGCGCGTGGCGGACCTGGTGGAGCAGCTGCTCCCCGTCCTCGACGCCTGCGACGGCGCCGTCTCCCACGGCGCCGCCGAGGTCGAGCCCATCTTCGCCGCCCTGCTCCAGACGCTGGAGAAGCGCGGCCTGGAGCGGATCGACCCGATGGGCGACGAGTTCGACCCCACCTGGCACGAGGCCGTCATGCACGAGCCCGCCTACGAGGACCAGGACGCCACGGTCGTCTCCGACGTCCTGCGCCCCGGCTACGCCTGGCAGGGCCGCGTCATCCGCCCCGCCATGGTCAAGGTGAAGGGCTGAAGGCGAGGCACCCGTGAACAACCCGCCGCGGGACTGGTTCGAGAAGAACTACTACGAGGTCCTCGGCGTCGACGAGAAGGCCGACGCCAAGGAGATCACCCGCGCCTACCGGAAGCTGGCGCGGGAGCTGCACCCCGACGCCAACCCGGGCGATGCCGCCGCCGAGGAGCGCTTCAAGGAGGTGTCGTCGGCCTACGACGTGGTCGGCGACACCGAGAAGCGCAAGGAGTACGACGAGGTGCGCGCCCTCGGCCCGATGGGTGGGATGGGCGGCTTCGGCGGCCCCGGGCCCGGTGGCCCCGGCGGGTTCGGCGGCCCCGGCGGCTTCACCTTCGACATGAGCGGAGGTGGCGGCGGCCTGGGCGACGTCCTCGGCAACCTCTTCGGGGGTGGCGGGGGACGTGGCGGCCGCTCGCGCGCCACCGGTCCCCAGCGCGGCGCCGACCTCGAGGCGGAGCTGCACCTGGACTTCACCGATGCCGTTGCTGGCCTGTCGACGTCGCTCCACCTGGTCAGCGACGCCGTGTGCCACACCTGCTCGGGCTCCGGCGCGGAGCCCGGCACCACCCCGACGCGCTGCCCGGTCTGCGCCGGGCGGGGCGTCGTCGACGACAACCAGGGCATGTTCGCCATGTCGCGGCCGTGCCCCAACTGCGCCGGGCGCGGCCAGATCATCGAGCACCCCTGCCCCACCTGCCGGGGCAACGGCGTGGAGCGCCGGCCCCGGGAGATCAAGGTCCGCATCCCGGCCGGGGTGCACGACGGCCAGCGCATCCGCCTGAAGGGCCGGGGCGATCCGGGCCGCCAGGGCGGCCAGCCCGGTGACCTGTACGTCACCTGCCGGGTCGAGCCCCACCCGGTGTTCGCCATGGACGGCCGCAACCTGCGCGTCACGGTCCCCATCACGTTCGCCGAGGCGGCGCTCGGCGCCGACATCGCCGTGCCCACCATCGACGGGGCGTCGGTGAAGGTCCGCATCCCCGCCGGCACCCGGGCCGGCAAGACGTTCCGGGTGAAGGGCCGCGGCGTGGCCACGGCCAAGGGCACCGGCGACCTGATGGTCAGCGTGGAGGTGGCGGTTCCTGCGAAGCTGTCGGACGAGGAGCGGGCCGCCATCGAGGCGCTCGCCGCCGCCGCCACCGAATCGCCGCGCCAGCACCTGTTCGCCTCGTCACCCGAGGGAGGCACCACGTGAGCCGCTCACCCGACCACGCCGTCTACGTCATCTCGGTCGCCGCGGAGCTGGCCGGGGTCCACCCCCAGACCCTGCGCATCTACGAGCGCAAGGGCCTGGTCGACCCGGCCCGCACGTCCGGCGGCAGCCGCCGCTACTCCGATGCCGACATCGACCTTCTCAAGCGCATCCAGGACCTCACCAACGCTGGGCTGAACCTGGCCGGCGTCGAGCGGGTCCTGGAGCTCGAGCGCGAGGTCCGCCAGCTGCGCGCCGAGCTGGAGGCCACCCGGGCCGCCGCCCAGCGCGCGGTCGAGGACGTCGAGCGGGCCAACCGCTACGACCTGGTCCCCGTGCACCAGTCCGTGGTGCTCTTCGAGGGCAAGCGCCGCCGCCGCTGACGCCCCGGACCCCGGGTCTCCGGTCGCCGAGGCCGGTGCCTAGGATCCCACCCCATGGTCGATGGCGGAATCGATGGCTCCAGCCCGACCTGGCGGTGGGCGGTCAAGCTCCCCCTCCTGCTCGCCCTCCTGGCGATGATCCTGCGGGCCTGGGCGCCGGGCCCCGTGGTGCAGACGTTCGACGAGCGGTCCTGGTCCGGGCGGTCGGTCGCGTTCCGTGAGGCGGTGCGCCACCTCGACCTCGACCGGGCCACCGCCGCCCCCGAGGGCCAGCTGGCCACCATGCCGGGCGTGACCACGATGTGGAGCGGCACGATCGGCTGGAACCTGGCCGACCTCGGTGCCCACGTCGGTCTGGTCGATCGCACCGAGCGGGGATCGCCGGAGGGGACGTCGGTCCTGCGGGCCAGCCACCTGGTGGTGGCGTTCTTCAGCTCCCTCACCCTCTGGGCGATCATCGTGATGGTCGCGCTGCTCTACGGCCGGCGGGTCGGATTGATCGTCGGGCTGCTGCTCGCGGTCGAGCCGTGGCTGGTCGGTCACAGCGGGATCCTCCACACCGACGCCTACGTGACCATGTTCTCCTTCGCCGGCTTCGTGGCGCTGGCCGTGGCCGGTCAGGCCCTCGACGCCCGCGTCGGGGTCGATGACGCCGAGCCGCCTGCCGGTGTGGCGGCGCGCGGCATCTGGGGGCGGGCCGGGACGTGGGCGGTGGTGTCCGGCGCGTTCTTCGGGCTGGCGATGCTCACCAAGCTGAACGCACTGGTGCTGGTGGGTGGGGCGCTGGTCGCGCTTCCGCTGGCGTCGTGGGCCACGCACCGGCGGCGAGGCGACGGGGCCCTGGCCGCGCGGGCGCGGCGGTGGGCGGTGCTGGTCGCGATCGCGGGCGCGGTGACCCTGGTGGTGTTCGTGGTGCTGTGGCCGGCCACCTGGGTATCGCCGATGACCCAGCTGAGCGCGCTGCGCCGGTCCGCCACCCAGGCCGACGACCCCAACGGGGTGTTCTTCGCCGGTCGCAGCGACCAGCCTCCCGGGCTGTGGTTCTACCCGGTGGCCACCCTCTTCCGGATCAGCCCCTGGCTGCTGCTGTCCGCCGCTGCCGCGGCCGTCGTCTCGGTGTGGCGCCGGGTCCTCGTCGGGCCCGTGCGCAGCGCGGTGCCCGGGTTCACCGCGGCCGTCGTGGCGGTCCTCGGGGTCTACGTGGTGATCATCGCCACCGCGGAGAAGATCTACGACCGGTACGCCCTGGTGCTCGTCCCGTTCCTGGCCGTCGGGGTGGCGGTGGCGGCCGTGCGGACGTTCGACGTGGTGGCGGTGCGCCGGCCGACGGTGGCCGCCGGGCTCCGATCGGCCGGGTTCGTCGGCGCCGCGCTCGTCTCGATCTACGTGCTCACGTTGGCGCCGTACTCCATCAGCTACGCCGATCCGGTGGTGGGTGGCCAGGCGGCCGCCCGACACTGGATCCCGCTGGGATGGGGCGAGGGCATCGAGACGGCCGGCGAGTACATCCGCACCCACGAAGGGGAGGGGTGCGCCGATGTGACCATCTCGATCGAGTGGTTCGTGTCCGACGCCGTCCCCTGCGGTCGGCTCGTGGGCGGCTGGAACGGCGAGATCGAGGGCGCCCCGGACTACGCGGTGGTCTACGTGCTCAAGGCTCAGCGAGGCCTCAACCCGACGGTGGCCGACGCGCTGCGGACGCACGGGACCCTGGTGGCGTCGCAGGCCATCGGCGGCGAGGTCTACATGGAGCTGTGGCGCATCCAGCCGGGGACCTGAGCGCGGCCGCTCACGGCCCGGGGGTGGTGCGCAGCACCACCATGGCCGCGAGCAGGCCCAGGACCACCGCCACCGTGACCAGCACGGCCAGCGCCGTGCCGCGCGTGCGAGCGGCCGGAGCGCTCACCCGTCGACGAGGCTGACGGTGTAGGGCAGCGGTTCGGCTGCCATGGCCTTGCCGACGTGGAACGAATCGGCCGGCAGCGAGCCTCCGGCTCCGGTGGCCACGACGGTGAGGGACTCGACCCGGAACCCCGGGTTGAAGTCGACGCCCTGGACCGGCGCGGTGCCCTTCGAGAAGTCGTAGCGGATGGTCTTGCCGTCGATCTGGATGGATGCGCCGGGGTCGTCGGGCAGGGCCGACACCGCCTTGGTGACGTCGGCCGTGCTGGTGATGGTGCCCGAGACCGGCCCGATGCCGTCGCCCTGGACCACCCAGAGGTGCCAGCCGTCGAAGTCGTTCCAGAGGTAGAGGCCCGGCTGGGCATCGCCGGGGTCGCCCGCAGCCTGGCCCCGATCGCCGAACGGGGCCGGGCGACCTCCGACCTCGGCGGGCCAGCGCTTCTTGACCACCGCCGTGGTGGTGGCCCCGGCGGCGTCGGCCGAGCCCACCAGGCCCGAATCCCCGTTGCTGGTGCTGCTCGAGCCGCCGCCCTTGGCGAGCAGGGCCGCGATCAGCACCACGATGATCACCACCACCACGCCGCCGATGATGCCGATCTGGTTGGCCGTGAGCGTGACCGTGACGGGCTGGGCCGGTGCCTTCGGGCCCGGGTCGTCGATCCCGTCGCCCTCGATCCCGTCGTCGGTGCCATCGACCTTGATCGTGTCGCCGTCGGAGCCGAGCTCGGGTTCGGGTGCGCCACCCGCGGCCTCGATCTCAGGTTCCTCGTGCGATCCGTGGTCGGGTTCCTGCGCTTCGCTCACCGGGTCTCATCCTCGTGTGGTCCGCCCCCCGGAGCGGCTGGTTGCCGCGTGCCCGCCGCGATGGACGGGCGCCGGGGACCCTAGCGGAGCGGGGCCGGTCCGTCGGCCACGGGGCCGGGCCCCTACTGCTTCGAGATGACCAGCGGATAGGGCGCCGGCGCCGCCTTCGATCCCAGGTGCACCAGCTTCTGGTCCACCGGTCCGTCCGGCCCATCGAGCGTGATGACGAGGTTCTTGCCGAAGAACCCCGGGTTGAAGTCGACGCCCACCAGCTGGGGGTCTGTGGGGAGGTCGAACGAGATCGTCTTGCCCTCGAGGGTCACGGTGCCCGCGTCGCTGACCGCCGGGTCGCCCTTGGCCATGTCGTCGTTGCTGGTGATGGTGCCCGAGACGGCGGGGACGCCGTCGCCGTTCAGCACCCAGAGGTGCCAGCCGTCGAAGTCGTTCCAGACGTAGACGCCGGGCTCGGCATCGCCGGTGGGCGTGACCTCCGAGGCGGTCTGGCCGCGCTTGCCCAGCGCGGGTGGCCGCCCGCCGACCTCGGCCGGCCAGTCGGCCTTCTCCTTCTCGGCCTTGCCGTCGCCCTCGCCATCGCCCTGCTCGGTCTTGGTCTTCGAGTCGGCGCTCTTGGCGTCGTCGTCATCGCCCGCCTTCATGAGCAGCACGATCCCGACCACGAGGAGGGCGAGGACGAGCAGCCCGATCTGGGTGATGCGCACCGCCTTGTCGCGGGGCAGCCCGATCATCGCGGGTTCGTCAGCGGGCTCGCCTTCCGGCGCGGGGGACGTCGGCTGGTCTTCGTCGGTCATGGTGCGGTGCTCCCGGCTTCCGTTCTTCGATGTTCCTGCACCCGCGTCGCGCCGAAGCTACCCGCGGGCGGCACGGGCGGCGCGGAGGCGGAGCAGGG
>CALANQ010000521.1 GCA_937926025.1 uncultured Acidimicrobiales bacterium | reverse complement strand
CGAGCCCATCCCGTGGGGGAGGCGGGTGTGGGCACCGTCCGAACACCGGATGAGCACCGGCCGGCTCTCGGACACGAGCAGCCAATCACCGTCGCCGCTGTAGGCGATCCGAGCCGACCCGGAGTAACCCTCGAACACGCAAACCAGGCGGTGCGTCCCGGCGTCGAGGTCGTCCTCGAACACGTACCCCATCGGCCGGGTCTCACCATCGACGTGCGCGTGCCAAGCGACGTAAGCAGACCGAGATGCGTCCGGCGACAGCGTGATCCCGCCCACCTGACCGGTCCAGATGCCAGCCTCGAGGCGGCGGGTGGCGATGTTGCCGATGTGGGGCTGCGCGAACTCGCTCGCCATTGCGTCCGGCTCCAAGTCGGACCACGAGAACATGTTGCGGCCGTCGCGCAACCCGAGGTCGAGGGCACCGGGGAGTCCGAAGGCGACGTGGGAGAGGCCGGCCGCGGCGGCGATGACGCCGGTGGCCGGGTCGATCCACGCCGACTTCACGTTGTACTGCTCCGTCGTCACGGCGTTGCCGTCGCCATCGAGCAGGTAGTGCTGCAGCCCTCGCCCGGTGGCCGACTTCAGCGCCGCTTCGAGGGCGCGGGCATCGGCGTACTCGTCATCGCCGGAGAGCGGGCGGATCGCCTCGCTGAAGATGAGCTCGGGAACCGGCGACGAGCCGCCGACGCCCTCAGCCAGCGGGCTCCAGCACAGCCGTTCGTAAGGAGACGGAGGCGTGGGCTTGTGCGCCCACGCCGCTTGCATCCCGTCGACGACCGGCGGCTGGGGTCGAGGGGGCGCCGCCGGCACCGGTGCCACCGGGCGCGCTGGCGCGGCCGACTTCTTCTTGCTGAACAGCCCCACCGCACGCCCTCCACCTCGCTCGGACCGACGGAGCGCCGGCCGGACCCGGCGAGCGTAGCCCCAGCCTGCGAAGCGCGCCTGGCGCCCGCCGCACCGCCTCGCGGCGCCGAGACCATCCAACTGTCAGACCTGGGCGGAGCCGAGCGCACCAAGGGCATGTCGCTGCTCCGTCTCCACAGCACCAACGACCACGTCACGACCCTCGGCCCCGGACCCGCCCTGGGGATCTGGGTCCAGGGATGCCCGATCGGGTGCGTCGGCTGCACGTCGCGGCCGACCTGGGATCCTCGGGGCGGCGTGACGGCGGAGGTCTCAGACGTCGTGCACTGGATGAACGCCTCGGGCCTCCGCCACGTCACGATCTCCGGCGGGGAGCCCATGGAGCAGGCGCCCGCGCTGATCGAGCTCATCGACCGGGCCCGAGCCGAGCGGGACTGGGTGGTCACCTGCTACTCGGGCTACCACCTCGACGCGCTTCGACGCGACCGCCGGCCTCGGACCTCCGACCTGCTCGACCGCCTCGATCTGCTCATCGACGGCCCCTACCTCGCCCAGCGCCACGCGCCGCTGCTCTGGCGCGGCTCGACCAACCAGCGGGTGCGTTCGCTGTCCGGCCGCGTCGACCTGCCGGCCGATCTGTCAGCGGGCGTCGCCTACGTCAGCAACCCCGATCGCTCGGGCGAGTTCATCGGGGTGTTCCCCGAGCCGCGGCTCCTGGAGACGGTGACCGCCGCCCTCGCAGCCAACGGAACGCCCGTGACCGTCTCGGAGCGGCCCCGCTCGTTCCCGTTCCCGACCCACCAGGAGCAGTGATGTCCCGATCAGAGACCTACCGGCCCGCCTACCTCTCCGAGGAGCAGCGCCAGGAGCTCGCCCGTCGAGCTCGCCAGGAGCGGTTCCGAGCGGACCTCCTCCCGACCCTCCGCGAGCACGTGCGCCGCCAGGCCGCCGAGCTCCACGACCACGGCTCGCTGCCGGCTCCTGCCCGGATCGAGCTCGACCGCCGGCTCGAGGCCACCACGACCGCGGCCGGCCTGCGGACGCTCGCCATGAGCCTTCCCCGGCTCCACGAGCCAGAGTCGGCGGTCACGCGCAGCCGGGTCGCCCCCGTCAACCGAGGAACCGGCGGCCACCTGGCTTCGTCCGGTGGCCTCGCGCCCAGCGCCCGACTCGAGCCCGCGGCTCGCCTGACCCCGAGCGCGGCCACGTTCTCATCGTCGCCGTCGATCGACGATCTGGCGCTCGAGTTCGATCTGGCGCACATCACCGCAGAGCTCGCCTCGCTGCAACGAACCGTTGAGGGGCTTCACCTCAGCACGCCACTGCTGCCCGCCGCCGCGGCAGCCACCGAGGCGGCGGCGCGCGCCGTCACGGCTGCGCACCCGGCCTCCGCTCGCGATGCGCTCGCCGCCGCGACCGACGCCGTCGCCGCGCTCGACGAAGTGGTCAACGACGCGCTCGTCGCCGCCGAGCAAGGAGCCCGCGCTACCTCCGCGGTTGCCAGCGTGCTCGAGCAGATGGGGTTCGGCGTCGACCGATCGGTCACGGAGGAGGGGAGCCTCATCCTGTTCGGCCGCCGTGTAGATGGCCGTGCCGCGCACGTCGAGCTGAGCCACGACGGGGAGACGACTGCGTTCAACGCTCGCTTCACCGACGAGGACGACGCCGTTCCCCTCGTCGACCGCTGTGCCGGCGAGGTCTGCGACCGGGCCGTCGGAGACAGCTTCGAGTTCCACAAGCGCCTCGCCGTCGAAGCCGAAGGCCTGAGCCTCGGCCCCGTCGAGGCCACCAGCCGCCCGCTGCGGGGATCGGCAACGGTCGCCCCCTCCAGCCGGGCTCGGATCCTGAAGACCACCACCAAGACCACCAACACAAGGAGCAACCCATGAGCGCCGCCACCAACCCCAACGGCAGCACCGACACCTCCACCTCCGCCTCCGCCTCCGTGGAGGCCGCCCTGACCAGCCGCGTCCTCCAGCACGTCGCCAACGAGCTGCGAGGAGGCCGACATCCCCTGATCAACGGGCCCATCGGCGATCGAGTCCTCCTCCAGGGCGAGGTGTGGCCGCTCGCCGACGCCCTGGTGCACATGGGGCGGGGACCCTTCGAGGTCGTGCTGCGGGTCAACGCCGTCGACGGCATCGTCGTCTGCCAGGGCGAGGAGGCCTACCGCGACATCCTCAACGGTGGCACCGCCCCCCAGGGAGAGCCGGCGGCCTCCGAGTCCGACGGAGAGCTGGCCGAGCGCGAGCGACGGCTGCGAAGCCTGCGCCGGCAAGCCTCCGAAGCCGGAGCCGATGACGATCCCGTCACGGCGATCCGACGCTGCCTCGGCCAGTGCCGGCACAGCGTGGTGGTGATCGTCGAGCAGGCGGACATCCTCCTGCAGGACCCGGCACAGCACGACCAGCCCGACCGCGATCGAGTGGCCCGCCTGCAGCTGGCGATGCGGGAGGCGGAACGCGTCGGCCGCTACCGGAACACCTGCATCCTCATCGCCAGCCAGATCGGGTCCGTCCCGCCCGTGCTGCTCGCCGGCAGCGAGGAGGTCGGCGTGATCGACATGACCGCCGCCACGCGCGCCGAACGGGCGCACTACCTGCGCTCGGTGATCGGCGCCATGCACGAGGCCGACCAGCTCGCCCACGACCCCGCCCGTGCGGTGATCGCCGAGGAGCTGGCGTCGCTGACCGAAGGCTCGACCATCTCCGCGCTGGAATCCCTCGTGACCTTCTCCCAGTCCGCCCGCTGCTCGGTGCTGCAGCCGCAGATCCTCGTCAACCAGCACCGGTTCGGGGAGCGACCGGACTACTGGGAGCACCTCCGGCCGGTGCTCGCAGCGTGCCGCGCCGAACTGGAAGCGCACGTGTTCGGCCAGCCCCACGCGATCGACGCGGTCATGGCTGCGCTCGCGGGCGCCGCCCTCGGCCTCGACTTCTCCGGCAACCCCATCGGCGTCGAAGGGCAGCCTCGGGGCATCCTGTGGTTCGTCGGCCCCACCGGCGTGGGCAAGACAGAGCTCGCCAAAGCGATCGCCCGAGCCGTGTTCCGGGACCCCGAGGCGTACGTGCGCCTCGACATGAGCACCTTCGGCGAGGAGCACTCGGCCGAGCGACTGCTGGGCGCGCCCCCCGGCTACGTCGGGTTCGAGCAGGGCGGACAGCTCACCAACGCGGTGCGAGCCCGACCGAACGCCGTCATCCTCCTCGACGAGATCGAGAAGGCCCATCCCAAGGTCATCGAACGGCTGATGTCGATCTTCGAGGACGGGCGGGTGACCGACGCTCAGGGCCGCGTGACCTACTTCGGCGAGACCATCATCATCGCCACCTCCAACGAGGGCTCGAAGGAGCTCATGGGCCTCATGGAACGCGAGGGCGAGGGCATCACCCACGAGCAGGTCCAGCAGGTGTCCGCGGCCGCGGTGCGCAGCGCCTTCGAGTCCCGGGGACGACCGGAGATCTTCGCTCGGATCGAGGCTGGGATCG
>CALANQ010000520.1 GCA_937926025.1 uncultured Acidimicrobiales bacterium | reverse complement strand
CCGCCGAACCACTGGGTGAAGGGCCGGATGTGCGACGCCGCCGCCACCTCCCCTCGGGGTCCCTCAGCGATCAGCGCCCGTCCGGGGTCGAGGTCCCGGACCCACTCGTCGCGCCGGGACTCCGGCGCGCCGAAGCCCAGCTTGAACACCTCCCACAGGCCGTCGAGGTCGCTCGCCGTCCCGAGGCGCAGTGGATCGGTCATGAGATCACGGTAGGCGTCCAGGGGGTGCGGACGGGGCGGGTATCTTCGCCCGGTGACCGAGCTGCAGGACCTGCACGAGTGGGTGTCGTTCGAAGACCCCACCGAAGACCGCACGTGGATCTTCGATGTGACGTTCCTGGCCAGCAACTGGTCGTGCATCTTCGGCCGGGGCTGCAAGGGGGTGCTGACCGAGGACTTCAGCGAGGCCGTCCAGGGGTGCTGCTCCTACGGCGCCCACTTCACCGGCCCCGACGACATCGCCCACACCAAGAAGATGGCGGAGCGCCTCACGCCCGAGCAGTGGCAGTTCCGCGACGAGGGCCTGGCGCAGGGCATCACCCAGACCAACGATGACGGCGAGACCACGACGCTGCTGGTCGACGACGCCTGCGTCTTCCTCAACCGCCCGGGCTTCGACGGGGCAGGCCTCGGGTGCGCCTTCCACCACCTGGCCGAGGCCAACGGCCAGCGCCACGTCGACGTCATGCCCGAGGTCTGCTGGCAGGTCCCGCTGCGCCGCGTCGACGAGACCGACGACCTCGGCCACGTCACCTCCACCGTGCGGGAGTGGAAGCGGCGCGACTGGGGCGACGGGGGTCACGACTTCCACTGGTGGTGCACCGACGGCGACGAGGCGTTCGTGGGCACCGTGCCGGTGTTCGAGGAGATGGGGGCCGAGCTGGCCCAGATGGTGGGCGAGGACATCTACCAGCTGATCGCCGAGCACCTCCGCAACCGCCTCCGCCTGCGGGGCACCGAGGTGTTCCTCCCCCACCCCGCCGTCCGCCGCGGCTGACCCGTCAACCGCCCAGGATCGGCGTCGGGTCCCAGCCGATCTCCTCACGGGCCCGCTCGCTGCCGAGGAACAGGTCCCGCGGCCGGACCAGGCCCGGTGGGGTCGGCTCGGGCCGGATGACGTCGGCTCGAAGGCCGAGCGCGGCAGCGACCCGTCCGGCGATCTCGTACCGGGTCAGCCGCTCCGGACCCATCAGGTGCCAGACCCCCGCCCGGACCTCAGGGGCCAGACCGGCGATCCGCCAGATCGCCTGGGCCAGCTCGATGGCCATCGCCGGCTGGCGGCGCTCGTCGGCGAACCAGGCGATGGTCTCGCCGGCCTCGGCGGCGGCGCGGGTGCGCTCCACCGCCTTGTCCTCGGGGTCGAGCGACACCACCAGGGGCAGCCGCACCACCGCAGCGCCGGGCAGGACGATCCGCTCCGCCTCGACCTTCCACCGGCCGTAGTCCCAGATGGGCTCCGGGTCCCGGTCCTCGTCGGCCAGGACGCCGTCGCCCGCGAACACGGCGTCGGTGGAGACGAACAGCAGCTCGGTGCCCCGCTCTGCCGCCGCGCCGGCGACGTGGCGCGTGGCGGTGACGATCGACGCCTCGTCCACCGCCATGGCGGCGTGGATCACCAGATCGGGCCGGGCCGCGTCGAAGGCGGCCGCGACCTGGTCCGCGGCGCGCAGGTCGGCGGTGACCGTCGGCCCGTCGGGTACGGCCGTCCGGTGCACCAGGGAGGTGATGGCCGCATCGCTGGGGGCGGTGCGGCGCAGCCAGCTGCCCAGCAGTCCGCCCGCCCCCGTCACCAGCACCGACCGATCTGCCACGCCGCGACGCTAGCGAGGGTCCCCGAGGGTCCCGAGCCAGGCTCATAGCCTGCGAAGCCGCCCATCGAACGAGGATCCGCACCCGTGACGCACCCCACCGCCTGCCGCCTGCCCGCCCGCTCCGCCCTCCTGGTGGCGGGGATCCTCGGTGCAACCCTGCTGGTGGGCTGCGGCTCGTCTGGCGGGAGCGATGCGGCGTCGACCACCGAGGCACCTGCGACCACCACGACGACGGCCGCCACCACGGAGACCACGCTGTCGGTCACCACCACCAACGCACCGTCGACCACCACGACCACGTCGGTGCCCGCCGACCTCACGCCCGAGGAGACGGCGGTCGCCTTCGTTCGGGCCATCGTCGAGGGCCAGTCGGCCGATGCCTACGTCGACGACCCGGTGGTCGCCAGCGACGCCGAGCGCCAGCTGGGCGAGATGGGCCAGGCCGCCTACGACTCGATCGGGTTGGACCCGGCGAAGTCGCAGGAGACCAGCGGCGCCCCCGACACCTGCGCCGTCAACGACGCCTCCGTGTCTTGCTACGTCCTCATCGACCGGTCCAGCTCGGACTCCGAAGGGATCAACAGCCTGGTGCGCGTCGACGTCGTCGTCGCTCCGTCCGCCCGCGTGGAGGGCTTCGAGGTGGTCCCGACCTAGGACGTCACGCGTCGAAGGCGCAGAACTCGTTGCCCTCCGGGTCCGCCATCACCCACCAGCGGCCGTCAGGCGCCGGTTCCCGCAGCAGGGTGGCACCGGCCCGCACCAGCGCGTCGACATCGGCGTCGAGCAGGGTGACATCCCAGTGGATGCGGTTCTTGTGCTGCTTGGGCTCGGGCACCGGGTTGAACTCCCAGCGGGCGAACGGGAAGCCGGCGGCTCCTTCCAACCACACGAACGGTCGGACCGGGTGCTGGTGGACGGTGGCCCCCGTGCGCTCGGCCCACCAGGTGGCCAGGGCGAGCGCGTCGGTGGCGTCGACCACCAGCTCGTAGACGCCGAGCGCGGTCGGCCCGGCGCTCGGGTCGCTCAGGTCGCTCGGGTCGCTCGGGTCGCTCGGGTCGCTTGATGGCGCGAAGACGCACAGGGCCACGCCGTCGGGGTCCTCGAGGACGTGCCAGGGCCGCCCGGGGTCAGCGGGTCGCAGCAGCGTGGCCCCGGCGGCGAGCAGCGGTGCCGGGTCCCCGTCGGGCAGGCACAGGTCGAGGTGGACCCGCGTCTTGCCGGCGATCTCCTCGGGGACGGCGTTGACCCAGATCGTGCGCTCCTCGGCTGCGCCGTCCCGGGGGCTCAGCTTCGAGTCCTCGCCGCCGGCGCCGCTGATGGACAGGCCGAGCGCGTCGGCCCAGAAGCGGGCCACGGCGGCGGGCCGGTCCAGGCCTGCGGTCACGTCGATGCAGAGGTCCTTGAAGGCGACATCGGGCACGCGTCCGAGGCTACGGGCTGGCATGCTGCGCCGATGCCCACCAATCGCACGGCCGTGGTGGTCGGCGGCCTCCGCCTGGCCTCCGGTCTCTCGTTCCTCGTCGCTCCCGAGCCGGCGAACCGCCTGTGGGGCGGCGACCCCGATGACATCGGGCCGACGGCATCGCTCCTGCTGCGGTCCATGGGCTACCGCGATGCCCTGGTGGGCGGCATGCTCGTGCGTTCCGGGCTCCGGGGCGATGGCTCCGAGGCCGGCTGGTT
>CALANQ010000519.1 GCA_937926025.1 uncultured Acidimicrobiales bacterium | reverse complement strand
CCGGCCCCCTCGCGCCCACCGAAGCGCTGCTGCGCTGGTCTCAGCTCTGGCCGTCGGGTCCGGTCCGAGGCGCCCTGCGGGCCGCCTGATCGAGGCGACCATCGAAGGCGGGTCAGGCCGGCGGCTTGGCTTTCTGGGGGTGGGGGGTCTCGCCTCTTGCGAGCATGGCGACCATCTCGCGGATCTTGCGCTCTCTGGTCTCGGCGCGCTTCACGGATTCGACCCGGTAGATGATGGCGAAGCGGTTGGTCTTGGTCAGCACGTCGAACATCGCCTGGGCCGCCGGCTCGGCGGCGATGGCGGCGGCCAGATCGTCGGCGACGGTCGCCTCCGACACGGGTGCGTACGCCTTCTCCCACCGGCCGTCCTGCTTCGCAGCGTCGACGGCGGCCCGCCCCGCCGGTTGCATCTGGCCGGCCGCCTCCAGCCGCTCGACGTTGGCCACGTTGCGCTGCGACCACATGCTCCGGCGGCCCCGAGGCGTGTACCGGATGGATGAGGTCTCGTCGTCGCGCTTGGCGCCCTGGCCGTCGATCCACCCGAAGCACAGGGCCTGATCCACCGCCTGCTGCCACGTCAGCGAGGTGACGGTCCCGCCCTTCCTGGTGAGCGCCAGCCACACGCCCGGCGAGGACTGGTGGTTGTCGACGAGCCACACCCGCAGCTCCGCTTCATCGGCCACGACCAGGTGCTCGAGCTCCGCTTTCGCCACCCCGCCGAGGATAGGGAACCTCGGAGCGGGCGACATCCGATGAACCCCCGGCCCTCGACCATCGAGCGCTCTGCCTTCGGTCGGGAGCGCATCTCGGTGACGACGTCGCTCCTCTCGACGCACGACTGCCGGTTGATCGACCGCCTGAGGTCGCCATCGGGTCCGGTCGGTGTCCGGGCGGGTGGTTGTTGTCGGGGGCGTAGGGTCTCGCCATGAGCCACTGGCGTCGCTTGGGTGTGGCGATGGGTGCGCTGGGGCTGGTCCTGGTCGTGGGAACGATCGGGTACGTGA
>CALANQ010000518.1 GCA_937926025.1 uncultured Acidimicrobiales bacterium | reverse complement strand
GCAGCGCCGTGTGGAAGTCGAACGGTTCGCTGCCCTTGACGGCCCGGTCGCAGAACACGACCTGGAAGCCGCCCGGTCGTGGCGCCGGCTTGCCGTCAGTGCCGAGATACACGTTGTTGCGTGACGCTTCCCACTCGGCCATCACCTGGCTGGCAACGGCGGCGAGCTTGCCGCCGTTTTCAGCGGCCGGGAGGGCCCTGGTGCGGGGGTCGAGGGCGGCGAGGCGGCCGTCGTTGGTGATGACCAGCATGTTGTCCTCGCCTTTGACCGCCTGGCGCGAGCCCACGTTCTTCGCACGTTCCCCGAGAGCGTCGATGTAGTCGACCAGCTCCGGGGACGGCTCGATCGACACGACGGTGCGCTCTCCGCCTCGCAGCGTCGGCACCGGGAGCGCGATGTCCGAGGCCGTGGCCACGTCCGCGAACTCGCGGTACATGCCGACCAGGTCCGGGACGTTCGCGAACCTGGCGACCCGGGTCGCCACCCGGTACCCAGCACCGGACGGCTCCAGCTCCAGCGTGGTCACGGTCCGACAGAAGTTCGCCGCCCACGCATCGAAGTGCTCGATCTCGGCTCGTTCGAGGGCGTCGGGCCGCAGGAACGACGACATGACGTAGAGCTCTCGAAGCGAGTTCGTCACCGGGGTTCCGGTGGCGAACGTCGCGACCCGGCCACCGGGCCGTTTCGTGCGGAGGTGGTCGAGCTTCATGGCCATGTCCTCGGCCTGGATCGACCCCTCGTGGGCGAACTCGCTGATGGAGGTCACCACCCGCTTGTTCTTGTAGGCGTGGGCCTCGTCAATGAACAGGTAGTCGCAGCCCGACTGCTCGAAGCTCACCCCGTCATCGGTCCGGTGGTCGAGCAGCTTCGCGATGCGTTGCTCCAGGCGGAGCTTCGCCGCTTCGAGGTTCTTCACCCGCGACTTGGACGAGCCGCCCTCGCCCGCGGCGTAGCGGGCCTCGGTCGACAGGGCGTCGAGCTCGCGCTGGAGGTACGCGGCCTGGGTCTCCTCGGACATCGAGACCGCCTTGAACGCTCCGAGGGTGACGACCACCGCATCCCAGTCACCTGTTGCGGTCCGGGCCACGAACTCCTTGCGGCCGTCAGCGCGCAGGTCCGACCCGACGAGCACCGACGCGGCCGGGTACCACTGCTTGAACTCCCGTGAGAACTGCTCGAGCATGTGGTTCGGGACCACGTACCAGGGCTGGCGGACCATCCCGAGCCGGCGCAGCTCCATGCCGGCCATGATCATCGTGCCGGTCTTGCCGGCGCCGACGACGTGGTCGAGCAGCGTCGTCGGTTCCGCCACGATCCTGGCGACTGCGTCGCACTGGTGGGGGTGCGGCTTGAACGCGGCGGACAGGCCTGGCATCCGCAGATGCGATCCGTCGTAGGCGGCGGGCACCACGGCGTTGAACCGGTCGTTGTAGACCCGTTGCAGCCGCTGTGCCCGCTCTGGGTCCTCCCACGCCCACGTCGCGAACCGTTCGATCAGCTCGCCTTGGCGCTCGCGGGCTGACGCAGTCGCTTCGGCCAGGATCGTCCGCTGCCCATCGACGGTCCGGGTGACGGTCACGGTCCGCTGGTTCAGCGCTGCGTCGAGCAGCTCGACGGCCGATCGCTCGCGGGTGCCGTACACGTTCCTCATGAGCCGGCCGTGCTGAACGTGGGGCGGGCAGGTCACCAGCCAGGTGTTGTCCGTGCGCCGGTAGTCGACCCCGATCGCCCCTGATGCGCCCAGGACCTCGACCATGAACTGGCGGACGTCGCTGTCGGGGATCCAGGTCGCTCCTGGTCGGGCTTCGATCTCCGACGGGGCCAGGTCCGGGGGGATCACCGCTTCGAGCGCCGCCACGTTGCGTGCCCAGCGGCCCCGGTCGCTCTCCGATGCCTTCGCAGCGGTGCGCAGCTTCGAGCGGACGTCGCCTGACAGGTACAGCCAGCCGGGCAGCACCGTTGCCGATGCCGGGTCTTCGAACACCAGGTCCGCAACCTGTTCGCGGGCTTCGCCTGCGGTGACGCCGAGGAGGTCACCGATCACGTCGAGGTCGACGCTCCCGTGCTCGCCCCAGCAGATCGCGAGCGCGTCCTCGGCGGTGTCTGCTCCCAGCACCGCCGTGGTCGCTGCGACGACATCGGTGGTGAAGATCGGCATCTTGGCGACCGTCTGCGTGTCGTCGTCGAAGGCTTCGAGCGCCCGCAGGGTCGGGAAGTCCGGGTCGTGACGGAACCCGCCCAATGCCGGGTAGCTCCGTCTCGGTGCCACGGCCTCGTCTTTGGGCCTGGTCCACTTCCACCGGCCCAACGGCCCGTGAGCGGACACGTAGGTGTCGTACAGCCGGTTGAGGTCGCTGCGCAGCCGGTCCGTGACGGCCGGGTCGGCCCCTTGGGCCTGGGCGTCGATCAACGCGAGCGTCGTGTCTCGCAGGTCGATCAGCTCTCCGAGCTCGCGGCGACGCGACGCAGGCGGCTCATAGGCGACAAGGCCGGCGCTGGTCCGGCGAACGAACCCGCCGCCGTCCGCTCGACCGAACGCCCCGACCTTCAGGTCACGGGCCCCGGTCAGCCTCTGCGCATCGACCAGCGGCGG
>CALANQ010000517.1 GCA_937926025.1 uncultured Acidimicrobiales bacterium | reverse complement strand
GGTCACCACCGAGGTCTGCTCCTGCCCGAGCACCGGGCCCTCGTTGCGGTCCTCGGGGACGACGTCGACCGTCACCTCGGAGCGCGCCCGTCCGCCCCGGCCGTCGGTGACCGTGTAGTCGAACCGGAGGCCGTCGACGTCGGAGGCCACGTCCACCTGCACCGCCCGGCCGCCGTCGATGATGCCGAGCGTCCCGGCGTCCTCGTCCTCCAGCTCCACGTCGGAGATCAGCAGCACGTCGCAGTCGGGGTCCTGGTCGTTGCGCAGCGGGTACACCACCACGGGACGGTCCCGCCGGGTGCCGAACGTCCCGACGTCGGGCTCGGCCACGGGCTTGCCGTTCTCCGGCGACTCGCAGGTGGGCTCGCTCTGCTCGTCGGTCTCCTCGGTGGCCTCGGGGTCGATCTCGATCTCGTCGGAGATGGCCTCCGCCCACTCGTTGTCGATGTAGATCGGGTCGTCGTCGCCGAACAGCAGCTGGGACCCGTCGGTCAGGTCGTTCAGCGTCACCCGCTGGCGGTTGGTCCGGAAGCGGAGGCCGTCGGTGGCGTCCATCTCGGGGATCAGGTCGTGGACCGGCTTCGCCCCGTCGCAGGCCTGCACGTACGCCGGATCGCCGCCCCACGCCCCGAAGGCGCAGGCGCCCATCCGGACCGGGCGGGCCGGGCTGCCGGTCCCCTCGACGGAGACCTCCCGCACCGAGCCGTCGAAGTCCACCAGGGCCAGCTCCTCGGCCCCGGCCACCAGGACGCCGTCGGCGTCGGGCCCCGGCTCCTGGACCACCTCGTCGCCGCCCAGGTCCAGCTCCATCGCCCGGTGGCCCGGGACCACCAGGCGATCGCCGTCGAGGAGGACCGCCCGGTCGCCGACCGTGGTCAGCACGGCGTCGTCGAGGTCCTTCGGCGCCGCCACCGTCCCCACCTCGTCGCCGGCGCCGGTCCAGCTGGTGATCTCGCCCCTGGCCGCGTCGTAGAGGTGGGCGGTGCCGTCGACGTCGACGGCCAGGCTGGCCGCGCCCTTCACGGTGTGGACCGGTTCGAGCTCGCTGGTGGGGTCCAGCCCCAGGGCCCCGGCCGAGGTCCGCGCCGGCAGCACGTACAGCGACCCGGATCCCTCGTCGAGGAGGGCTGCGGTCGCCGCACCCAGGGCCACCTCGGACCCGCTGGGGATCTCGGGGCCGGGGATGAGGGCCGACGTCGCCGGGTCCACGCCCGACAGCGCCGCCGGGTCCTCCTGGTGCACCAGCACCACGCCGTCGGACTGCAGCACGTCGAAGTCGCTCGACCCGGCGCTCAGCTTGGTGTCGACCTCGGCGATCTCGGCGTTGGTCCGGCCGACCAGCCGACGTCCCTCGTTCGTGACCCAGATGCCGCTGTCGTGCAGGTCCGGCTCGGGCTCCACGTAGCCCTGCGAGCGCGCCGCGACCACCACCAGCCCGGCGACCAGGAGGAGGACCACGGCGAGCGACAGGCGCGTGCGGGAGCGGCGGCCGAGCCTCATCGGGCCCCCACCGCCACGGCCGCCCGGGCCAGCTCGGACCCGGCGCCTGCCGGGCCCGACGGTTCCACCGGTCCCGCCGTGAAGGCCAGCGCACCGATCAGCACGGTGTCGCCGGGCGCCACCACCGCCGGCGCGCCGGGCACCAGCGCCACCTCGCGGCCGTCGGGCTGCGCCCGGCGGATCCGGGACCCGTTCGTGGATCCCAGGTCCTCGACCGTCAGCTCGGTGCCGTCGAACGCAGCCCGCAGGTGCGACTTGGAGATCGACGATGCATCACCCGGCACCCTCCGGACCTGGCCGTGGGCCACCGGCGACGGGTCCCGGCCGAGGACCACCGGCGTCCCGGCCTCCACCAGCACGGTCCCGGCAGCGAAGCGCAGCTCCAGCACGCCTCCCGCCGGGTGCACGGCCGCAGGCGGAGGCGGCGGGGGCGGCGGTGCCTCGCCGCGGGCCACCGTGGCGTCGTCGAGCCCGTCGCCCTCGAGCGAACGGGCCGGCGGCGGTGCCGCCACCGTCGGGCCGGTGGGGGCGAGCGCGTCGGAGATGGCCGAGGCCGTCGCCCCGTCCACCACCGGCGGCAGCGTCACCACGCACCCCCGAGGGCCGTCGGTGATCCCGATCTCGCCCGCCTCGGTGCGGCGGACCAGCAGGAAGAACAGGCCCAGCCCGGCGATCCACACCGTGGCCAGGCAGGCCAGCACGGCCCAGCCGGGACGGCGGCTGACCGCCAGGTTGATGCGCCCCGGCGCCACGAGGTGGACGGTGTACCCGTCACGCGCGCCGAGCACCTCGAGGAGGGTCTGCGTCGCTTGCTCGGCGCCCACTCCGGGGGCGCCCAGCGAACGGAAACCGCCATCCAAAACGCTGCACACCTCCTGGTCGATCGGGTCACGCCGATCGCAGGGTCCTGCGTCGATGGCGACGTGTCTAGGGGGAGGACTACCCCTCCCCTCCCCCTTCGATACCGAGGTCAGGCCCCCTAGGCTCCCGCCGCGAAGGCCGACCAGAGGGGCGCCATGTCGATCGATGTGCGGTGGGGGTCCGCCACCCACCGAGGGCGGATCCGAGACCGCAACGAGGACGCCGTCCTCGCCGGACCGGACGTGTTCGCCGTCGCCGACGGGATGGGCGGGCACGCCGGCGGCCAGGTCGCCAGCGCCCTCGCGGTCGCCCACCTCGCCGCCATCCGCGGGCTGGCCGACGCCGAGGACCCCGGGTCGGTCGTGCGGCACGGGCTCCTCGGCGCCAACCGGGCCATCCGGGAGCGGGGCGCCACCGATCCCGCCGTCGCCGGGCTGGGGACCACCGTCGCCGGCATCGCCCGCACCCCGGACGCCCGAGTGGTGGTGTTCCACGTCGGCGACAGCCGGGTGTACCGGCTGCGAGCGGGGGTCCTGGAGCAGCTCACCGAGGACCACTCGGTGGTGGGCGAGCTGATCCGGGCCGGCGAGATCTCCCCCGCCGAGGCCCGTCACCATCCCCATCGCAGCGTCGTCACCCGGGCCCTCGGCGTGGTGGACGCGGTCGATCCCGTGGTGCGGACGGTGGCCGTCGAGGTGGGCGACGCGTTCCTGGTGGCGTCGGACGGGCTCTGCAACGAGGTCGACGACGCCGCGCTCGGCGCCATCCTCGGGGCACCCGGCACCGCCGACGAGCGGGCCCGGCGCCTGGTGGACGCCGCGCTCGACGGAGGCGGCCGCGACAACGTGTCGGTGGTCGTGGTGGCGGTGGCCGGGACCCGGGGTGGCGACCACCTCGACGTGGACACCACCCCGTCGCACCACGCCACCGCCGGGTGACGGGTCCGGCTTCCGGAGCCGATCGGTCTACCCGACGGCTCCGGCGGGAAGCAGCGTTGGTCGACTCCCTCCCCCTTCCCCGATGAGCGCTCCGCTGCACCTCCTCACCGCCCGCGACCTGCTCGTGTGCGTCCCCACCACCCTCCCGGCCGCGTCGGCCGCCGCGCTCCGCGACCTGCTGGTGGAGGCACCGTCGGTCGACGCCGTCCTGGAGGAGCTGACCGCCAGCGGCCTCCGTGCCACGCCACCGTTCCTGTGCGCCGCTCACGATCCCGAGGGCGTGCGGGTGGTCATCCGGGGCGACGTCTCGGCGGTGGCCCACGGCCGGGACGGGTCCACCGTCGCGCTCGGCGCCGGCCGGTCCGCCACCTGGAACGACGACGTCATCAGCGACATCGCCGCCATCACCATCGACCTCGGCCCCGACGGCAGCCGCTTCGAGTGGCTCGCCCAGCCCCCCCCCGCACCCGCCGCGCCGGCACCTCCGCCGCCTGCGGAACCGGAGCCCACCGCGCCGGCGGAGTCCCACACGCTCGACGAGACGACGTTCGCCGAGCTGCGCCCGGACCCGCCCCCCCCCGCCCCCCCCCCCCCCCCCCCCCCCCCCCCCCCCGCCCCGCCCCCCCCCCCCCCCCCCCCCCCCCCC
>CALANQ010000516.1 GCA_937926025.1 uncultured Acidimicrobiales bacterium | reverse complement strand
AACAGGGCGTCGACGCTGCGGGGATCGGTGATGTCGCAGCGGATCCACCGGAGGTCGCCGGGATCCGCCCCCGGCTCCTGGTGGTTCCAGGTGGCGGTGACGTGGTGGCCGGCGCGGGCGAGCTCCTGTGCGGTGGCCCGGCCGATGCCCCTGGCCGCGCCCACCACCAGCGCTCGGCGCACGGTCAGCGCGGCGTCGCGGCCGAGGGGATCGTGAGCAGCTCGACGGCGAGCGCGGCGAGGTGGCGGACCCGCTCCTGGTGCTCGGGGCTGAGCAGGTCGTCGTCGGACGGCTCGGGTTCGTCGACCTTGGTGAACCGGAGGATCGTGTACTGGTAGTCGCCCTGGGTGAGCAGGTCGTAGAGCCGCGAGCCGCTCTCGCCGACGAACTCGGCCATGGTGGACCGGTCGTCGTCGGGGCGGTCACCGAACGCCAGGCGCTGGCGGGCGGCCCGGGCGTCGCGGGAGGCCGACACGTTGGCGGTGATGTCGCGCCGGTGGTCGAGGCGCAGGCCCAGGGCGCCGAGCGCCTCGATGAAGGGATCGACCAGCTCCACGGGCATGAGGTCCGTGTACAGGAAGCGGCCGCCGGGCCGCAGCAGCCGGGCGACCTCGCGGAAGAACGACTCGATGCGGGGGTACGTGCACGACGTCTCCACGCTGAGCACCACGTCGGCGGTGCCGGAGGGGAGCGGGACGTCTTCCGCATCGCCGACGGCGAAGTGGCAGTCGGCCTCGGGGAGCGCCTCGCTGGCGAAGGCGATGGAGCGCGGGGCGATGTCGATCCCGGTGATCGACGCCGGCTGGTAGGTGCGGCGCACCAGCCACAGGTTGCCGCCGCGGCCGCACCCGATCTCCACCACGTCGCGCTCGGACAGGTCCGCGTCGCCGACCAGCTGGAACAGCAGCTGGGCGGAGTCCTGGTTGGGGAACCCGGCGCCCAGGCGGGGTCCGGCGGGCTGCTCGTCGCCGACGGGCCGGTACCCGAAGTTGAAGAAGCGCAGGTGGCGGTCGAACGCGGTGTCGGCCACCACCTCGTTGAGGCTGTCGAAGTTGTCGGCCTGGAGCGCCTTGAGCGTGGCGTCGTCGACGTCGAGGCCCATGTCAGCCGGCGGACGAGGCGGTGCGCTCGTCGAGGAGGGCGACCAGCTCACCCACGGTCTCGATGTCGTAGAGGTGCTCCTCTTCGATGGTGATGCCCCGTTCGGCCTCCGCCTTGTTGACCACCTCGATCAGATCGATGCTGTCCGCGTCGAGGTCGTCGGCGAAGCGGCTCTGCATCGTGATCTCCGCCGGGTCGATCTCGAGGACCTCGGCGAAGCGGGCGCAGACCCAGGTGAACGTGTCGTCGGCCATTGGTCTCCTCGGGTACTCGGACCCGTCACGATACCCCAGGCGCCCCCAGCCGGACTCACGCCTGGCTCATGCCGAACCCCCCGTCGACGGGCAGGACCGCCCCGGTCACACCGGCCGCCGCATCGGAGGCCAGGAAGGCCACGGCCGCCGCGATGTCGTCTGCGGTGCCCGCCCGACGAGCCGGGGTGGCGTCCAACCAGTCGGCATCGGTGCTGGCGGCCGGACGGAGGGACTGGAGCCGGTCGACGGCGTTGTCCAGGAGGCCCGGTGCCACCACGTTGACCGTGATGTTGCGCGGGCCGACCTCGCGGGCGAGGGAGCGGGCGAGCCCGGCCAGCCCCGCCTTGGAGGCGGCGTAGGGCGTCACGCCGGGCACGCCCCAGTGGCCGGCGACCGAACCGATGAGGATGATGCGCCCGGCGCGGCGCTTCACCATGCGACGCGCCCCGGCCCGGGCCAGCAGGAACGCGCCCGTCAGGTTGGTGTCGACCACGGCCCGGAAGCGATCGGCGGGCACCCTCGTGGCCAGGTCGAGGTGGGCGAAGCCGGCCACCGCGACCACGGTGTGGAGGGGGCCGACCTCGGCCTCCACCTGGTCGACGGCAGCCTCGACCTCCGCCTCGACGGTGGTGTCGAAGCGGACCGACGGATCGGGCGGTGCCGGTTCGGTCCGCCACCCGGCGACCGCGGCCAGCCCGTGGAGGCCGAGGTGGCGCACGCACGCCTGGCCGATCTCGCTGGATCCGCCGCTGACCAGGGCGGCCCGAGGCCGGAGGTCGGGATCGGGCACATCGCGTACGCTACCCGTCGATGACCGCCCGGATCGCTCCCCGACGGGTCGTGGTGACCGGCATCGGCGTCCTGACCGGCCCGTGCGTGGGGGCCGAGGAGTTCTGGACGGCGCTGGTGCGGCCGTCGCCCGAGCCCACCCACCGCCGTCTCGTCGGGTTCGAGCCGCGCCGGTGGCTCGGCCGGCGGGAAGCGCAGCGCACGGACCGGTTCGCCCAGGTCGCGGTGGCGGCTGCACAGCTGGCGTTCGACGATGCGGGCGCGCCGGTCGATGACCCCGATGGGGTCGGCGTGGTGGTGGGGACCGGCAGCGGCGGCGTCGAGTCGCTGCTCGCCGCCTACGAGGGCTTCGCGGCGAAGGGCCGCGACGGGGTGAACCTGCTGACCGGCGTCATGGCGATGAGCAACGCCGGCGCCGCCAACATCGCGTTCCACCTCGGTGGCCGCGGCCCCACCTACGCCGTGGCCAGCGGCTGCGCGTCGGGGACGCACGCGGTCAGCGACGCGGCCCGGCTGGTCCGTGACGGCCGGGCCGATGTCGTGTACTGCGGGGGGTCCGAGGCGGCGCTGCGCGGCGATGCCCCGGAGGAGGACCCGATGGCGGTCGGCCTGCTCAACCTGCGGGTCCACACCACCGAGCCGGTCGCCCGTCCCTTCGACGTCGACCGCGGCGGCTTCGTCCTCGCCGAAGGGGCCGCCGTCCTGCGGCTGGAGACCCTCGAAGCGGCCCGCCAGCGCGGCGCTCGGGTCTACGCCGAGGTGCTCGGGGGAGCGAACACGGTCGACGGCTACGACATGATCCACCCCTCGCCCCACGGCACCGGGTTGGCCCGCTGCATGCAGCTCGCGCTGCGCGACGCCGGCGTCGAACCCGACCAGGTGGGGCAGATCAACTGCCACGGCACCGGCACCCACCACAACGACCTGGCCGAGTCCGACGCGGCCCGGACCGTGTTCGGCCTCCCCGGTCCGCCGCTGACCTCCACGAAGGCCGTCACCGGCCACCCCGGGGCGGCGGCCGGCGGCCTGGAGGCGGCGGCGCTGGCGATCAGCATCCACCGGCGGCTCATCCCCCAGACCCAGTGGGTGCGCACGGTGGACCCGGAGCTCACCGCCGACATCGTCGTCGGCGCGCCGCGGCCGTGGACGCCCGGTTTCGGCATTTCCAACTCGGTCGGCCTGGGTGGCCAGAACGGCAGCGTGGTGATGGGGCCCGATCCCGGGTAGCCCGGCCGGCCCGTTCAGCAGTCGGAGATGTCGCCCTGTTCGCAGAGGCCGTCGAGCCAGGTGCCGACCTCTTGGCTCCAGCGCCGGGCGCCGGCCTCGGCCAGGTGGTTGCGGTCGTGGAAGAGCGCCGGATCCCAGGTCTCGCCGAACGATGAGTGGACGGGGACGCCGTTGGCCTCGCCCCAGGCCTGGACCTCGTCGGCGATGGCGTCGAAGTGGGGGAGGTCGGCATCGCTGGCCTCGAGGACGGTCCGGTCCACCGGGCCGATCGCGATGACCGGGGTGATGCCCTGGGACCGGAGCGAGTCGACGAACGACTCCAGGCTGTCGAGGTCGGTCGGGTACTCGGCGAACTTCCGGTAGAGGGCGCCGGCGATGGGATCGGTGTCCAGCGGGATCGACTGGTCCCGGTCGTCGAGGATCTCGCCGTCGGGCGCCGTGTTCTCCTTGACCCGCAGGGGGTTCGTCTCGGTGCGGAAGTCCATCTTCCCCGGGCCGGAGCCGTCGTCGGGCTCGTCGCCGGTGACGGTGGCCTTGATGCCGGCCCAGGTGGCCGAGGGGGATCGCAGCAGGGGCCGGTACCGGATCAGCGCCGAACGCTGGCGGAGGGTCCAGCTGAGCGGGCCGAACGTCCCGCTGTTGATCTGGTCGATGGCCGACTCGTACGCGTCGAGGGCCGCCTGGGAGCCGCCGCTCGGGTCGATCTCCGGGTCGACGGCGATCACCGAGATGGGCAGCATCCCGATGATGGCGATCTTCGGGTGGAGCTGGGGGTCGACCACCCGGTCCGCCCAGTCCTCCATGAGCCCGAGGCTCGACCCGGGCAGCGCGGCGTTGTACACCCCGTCGAGCGCCGGGGCCTGGGACTCGATCTCGTCGGGGATCAGGCCGCCGGCGGTCTCGGACGATCCGAAGATGGCCACGTCGGTGGGGCCGGAGCGGCCGTAGATCTGGTCGGCCTTCACGTAGGCCCGCTCCTCGGTGCCGGACTGGCGCGGGATGTTCGGCCCGATGACCGCGGCCGCGGCGTTGGCGAGCAGGACCACGGCCACCACCGTGATCGCCGTGGCCCACCAGGGAACGTGCCGGCGGCGGCGCCGGGCGGGGCGGCTCCGATCCCCGCCGGGGCGCTTCGGGGGCCGCTGGGGCTTCGACGAGGGGCGTTCCTCACCGTCCACCGTCGACTCCACGGCGTCGAACGGTACTACGGGCCGGTCCCGTCCCCGGGGCGCCTCAGTGGTGCGGCGCCGGTGACGCGACGCGGGCGACGGCCTCGTCGAACACCGGCACGTAGGCCTCGGCGCGGGTGACGATGGCGTCGTGCGGCCCGTCGACCTCGAAGGCGGCGGCCCCGTCGATCGCCGTCGCGAGGCCGCGCTGACGGCGGGTCGGCACGGTGCGGTCGCGGCCGGTGATCACCACGGACGTGGGGACGTCGACGCCGCCGATCCAGCGGTTGGAGCGGAACCGGCCCACCGACCGCATCGAGCTCAGCAGTCCGGCGGGGCTCACCTGCTCCAGCTCCGATCGCATCCACACGCCCCGCTCGGCGTCGCGCACCCGCCGGTCGACGCGCCAGCGGACCAGGGCGTCGGCGGGCCCGTTGACCCGGTGGGCGGCGTGGGCCAGCGGGGTGTACGAGCGGTACCAGAGGTCCGAGATCGGGCCGCCCTGGAAGTGCCGGGCGGTCGAGGCGAGCACCAGGCCCCGGACCCGGTCGGGGTGGCGGTGCCACACCAGCTGGGCGACGGCGCCGCCCATGGAGTACCCGGCCACCACAGCCTGCTCGACGTCGAGGGCGTCGAGCAGGGCCACGGCGTCGTCGGCGCAGTCGGGGAGGCGGACGATGCCGTCCTTCGGCCGGATGCCCCGCCCGTGACCCCGGTGATCCAGGGCCAGGACGCGGTAGCGCTCGGCCAGCGACGGGTAGACGGTGAAGAAGTTGAGGTCGGCGGTCACGGCCCAGCCGTGGAGGAGCAGCAGGACCGGGGCGCCGTCGGGGCCGCCGCTGTCGCGGATGGAGGTGGTGCCGAGGCCGGGGAGCTCCACGTCGCGGCGGGGCGGCAGCCACGGGGCGCCGGGGGACGCGTCGCGGCGATCGGGCGTCACGGGAGCGCCCGGTGCGCGGGGCGGAGGCATGGTCGTTCCATCGGCAGGGGACAGCATCGCCTGAGTTCGGTGCGGAGCGGCGTCTCGGATGGAAACTTGACCCGGCGGTCAAGTACCGTTTTCCCCACGAGCGCCGCAGGACGCAACGCACAGGGGAAGCAACCGATGACCGACACGATCGACGCCGCCACCACCAGCGACGAGACCCTCGACGAGCTCCAGGCCTGGCTCGACGACAACTGGGACCCGGACCTCACCGTCGCCCAGTGGTGGGAGCTGCTGGGCCTGGCCGGCTGGGCCGCCCCCACGCTGCCCACCAACGCCTACGGGCGCGGCGTGGCCCGCAGCGTCGGCGTCCAGGTCCAGAAGGCCATCGCCGCCTACGGCGCGCTCGGCGCCCCCGCCGGCCTCGGCCTGCTGCTGGCTGCTCCCACCATCGCCGACCACGGCACGCAGGAGCAGATCGACACCATGGTCCGCGACATCGTCACCGGCCAGAAGGCGTGGTGCCAGCTGTTCTCCGAGCCGGGCGCCGGGTCGGACCTCGCCGGACTCACCACCAAGGCCGTGCGCGACGGCGACGAGTGGATCGTCACCGGCCAGAAGGTGTGGACCTCCCTGGGGCAGACCGCCGACATCGGCATGCTCATCGCCCGCACCGCCCCGGACCTGCCCAAGCACCAGGGCATCACCTACTTCGGCATCGACATGGTGCAGCCCGGCATCGAGGTCCGTCCCCTGCGGGAGATGACCGGCCACGCCATGTTCAACGAGACCTTCCTCGACGAGGCCCGGGTCCCCCACGCCAACATCATCGGCGAGCTCAACAACGGCTGGGCCGTCGCCAACAGCACGCTGGGCCACGAGCGCGCCGGCCTCGGCGCCGGTGGCGCTGGTGGCGGTGCCGGCGGGGCCACCCCCGGCCAGATCGCCGGGCACCTCGACAAGCGGGCCGGCGACTTCGCTCCGGCCCCGAAGGCGGCCAAGGCGGCCGCGCCGGTCGCGGAGGCCAAGCCGGCCAAGAAGAAGAACGATCAGGGCAGCGCCTCGATGCTGGTCGGGATGGCCAAGCACTACGGCTGCATCGACGACGCCACGGTCCGCCAGGGCCTCGCCCAGCTCTACACCCTCGGCGAGATCGGGCGGTACAGCGCCGAGCGCTCCAAGGCGGCTCGGGCGGCGGGCAAGGACATCCCCGGCATCGGCAACATCTCCAAGCTCGGCATGTCCAACATCGTCCGGCTCCAGCGCGACCTGGGCCTCCAGATCGTGGGCGCCGCCGGCATGCTCCACGCCTACGAGGCCGACGACCAGAAGAAGCTGAACGAGGCCACGGGCAACCCGTTCCTCACGGCGGTCACCACCACTGCGCTCTACGCACAGGCGCCGCCCATCTACGGCGGCACCGATCAGATCCAGCGCAACATCATCGGCGAGCGCGTCCTCGGCCTCCCCAAGGAGCCGGGCGACACCAAGAACGTCCCGTTCAGCGAGCTCCCGAAGAACGCCTGATCACGTCGACCCGCCCGGCGCCTCGGCTGCGCCCGGGCGGGGGATGGCGATGCCCAGCCGCTCCGCCTCGGCATCGACGAACGCCTCCGCGAGCTGCTGCACCGCCTGGCGCAGCGTCATCACCACCACGCCCTCGGCCAGCGGGCCGAGCTGCTCCAGCGCGCCCACCAGCTCGGTGACCCGGCCCGAGGGCATGCCCTCGTCGACGAACGGCTCCCACAGGTGGGTGCGGAAGACGTCCGTGAGACGTTCCGCCGCCTGCTGGGCCGACGCTTCGGCCTGGCCGCTCCCGCGACCCTGGTGAAGGTGGGGGCGCCGCTGCTCGGCAGCAGCGCCAGCCTGGCGCTGACCGGGCGTCGCGGCCTCCCGACCCGCCTCGAGGCGGAAGGGTTCGCCTTCGCCGAGCCTGACTTCGAGCCCGTGGCCGCCGAGGCGCTCCGGGCCCTGCGCTGAGACCCGAGGGCTGCCGGCGCCCTCAGGTCGGTCGGAAGCGGCGGTGGATCTCGCCGATCTGGTCGGCGACCTGCTCGTCGACGCCGGCCTCCGCCGCGAACGTCGGCCACCGATCGACCGCATCGAGCACCCGGTCGATCTCCTGGCGGTAGCCGGGGACGGCGAACCGGTCGCCCAGCTGCTCGAGGTCGGCCCGGGTGATGCCGTCGTCCTTGCCGGCGACCGTCATCTGGTGGCGGGAGGTCCAGGCCCCCGCGGGGTTGTAGGCGAAGGTGACGTCGTAGGCCGGGGCGAGCTCCCAGGTGCCATCGGGGTCGCAGAGGAACGCCAGGTTCTTCGTGTGGTCGTCGCGGTTGACGGCGGCCACGTTGAGCACCGTCCGGCGGAACGCCTCGGCCCGGGCCTCGGCGCCCAGATCGAGCTGGTCGATGGTGGCGAGGTACTGCTCGTAGCTGTTGGCGCCGGCGAGGTTGAAGTCCAGGTGGGCAAGGCCGCAGAGCGACAGGAGGTGGCGCTTCCCCGCCGTGCCCACCCGGTCGAACCGGCGGGTGAGGAAGTGGGTGCGGGGACCCTCGGGCAGCAGCCGGCACTCGGTCATCTGGAGCCCGGCGGCGAGCGCCATGCGGTGGTAGGCGAACTCGATGATCCCGAAGCCCTGGCCGGTCCCCAGCCCGGACTCACGGGTGGGGTCCCCGCTGACCCCGTCGAGCTTCAGGAGCCACTGCTCGTACCCGTCCGGCGCGGTGTGCTGGCCAGATCGGATCTGGTAGGTGTCCGGGTTGAACGCGATGACCGCCTTGGCCCGGGCTCCGCCGGCCGAGGTGCCGACCTGGATCAGCTGCTCCAGCGAGGCCTCGGCGTCGGCGTCCGATGCCAGGTCGCCGGACAGGGCGCGCCGGGCGGTGGCGACGAGATCAGCGAGCTCGATGGCCGTGGGAGCGGGGGGACCGTCGACCATCGGGGGCCGGAACTCCAGCGCCCCCATGGCGCGGTCGGCGGTGTACGCCAACCGGTCGAGGGCGGTTACCGCGCTGGTAGGGATGCCGCGGGCCGCCATCCACGCATCGATGAGCGCGTTCCCGAACCGGTCGGGCAGGGCGTCGGCGAGCAGCGGGGGGAGTCGCTGGTAGGTGGTCGGGCTCAACGCCGGGAACGAGAACACGCCTGGACGGTTCGGCAGGTGGAGCGGGGCGAGCGACGGCCCGGTGCGGACCCAGTCGGGCGCGTACTCGAACGCGTACGCCTGCACCGCCGGGTCGAGGGTGGCGGCACCGACGAACCGGTCCCATGCCCAGACCTCGATGACCTCGACGCTGACGAAGGGGCTCACGGCTGCGCAGAGGCGCGGGGCGATGCTCGGCGACGGCGGCCCTGCTCGCTGCGCCGGCTCTCAGCGAGGACGGCGAGGGGCGAGACGGCGGCGGGAGGCGCGAGGGCGTCGAGCCAGTCCTCGCGACCCAGGGCGCGGACGACGGGGATGAACGTGGCGAGCGAAGATCCCCGGCCCTGTTCGAGGGCGCGCAGCGCCGAGATCCCCACGTTCGCCTGGCGGGCCAGGTCCGCCTGGGTGGTGTTCGCCCGCAGGCGCAAGGTGCGGACCGCCTCGCCCAAGGCGACCTCCCACTCCGCTGTGGTCCGTGAGATCCCGACGATCATGGCTGCTCCTCCTCGGAGAACAGCGTCATTCTAATGATCGATGACGCATCGTCAATCGAGGAGAAACTCAGATCATCGGATTTTCGACGATTGGACCGTCCTAATGAACAATATCGTCGGAATTCCGATGATCAGTCGCCGATGCTGACAATCTCCACCTTGAGCTTGGCGCCGGTGGGGGTCTCGTACTCGACGGAGTCACCGATCTTGGCGCCGACCAGGGCCGTTCCCAGCGCCGAGCCGGGCGACATGACCTCGACGCCCTCCACCCGCTCCTCGATGGAGCCCAGGAGGTAGCGCTCGACGTCGTCGTCGCCCTCGTAGCGGATGCCGACGATCACCCCGGGGGTCACCTCGTCGGCGCCGTCGGTCTCCACGATGACGCCGTTCTCCAGGAGGTTGGCGAGGTGGGCGATCCGCCCGGCCATCTTCCCCTGCTCCTCCTTGGCGGCGTGGTAGTCGCCGTTCTCGGAGAGGTCGCCCAGCTCGCGGGCCGCTTCGATCTTGCGGGCGATGTCGATCTTGCCGCGGGTCACGAGGTCGTCGTGCTCGGCCTTGATGCGGTCGTACGCGGCCTGCGACAGCGGGATCGGGTCGTCACTCATGGCGGGACAGTCTAGGAGAGGGCGAGCGACCGCCCTCCCGGAGATCAGCCCAGCAGCGGACGGCGCCCGGGCCAGCCGGCGATGAGCACGGCGATGATCGGCCCCGCCAGCCACATGAGCACCCGGGTCTGGTCGAAGTCCCACCATCCCCGGTACACGTCGGTCACCGCGCTGATGCCGTCCCACAGCGGGACGTCGGAGCTGCGGCCGGCGTCGTTGAGGGCGATGATCATCTGGCTGCGGTCGATGAAGTACACGGCGACGGCGATAGTGGCGGCGCTGAGCACCAGCGCCAGCGCGCCCGAGGCTCCGCCGCCCTTGCGGCTGCCGGTGAGCACGCCCTGCCCGACGATGAGGCCCACCAGGATCGAGCCCAGGTGCCACAGCTCCAGATCCGTCCCCTTCTGGGCGAGCCCGATCACCACACCCCACCAGAGGCCGCCTGCGATGGCCGACGCGGCCAGCCCGGTGAGCAGGCCGTCGAGCACCCGCACGCGGACCACCGGCGGGGCACCGTCGGGGGAGGCCATGGTGGCCGGGTTGCTCCACGGCGCCTGGCTGGTGCGGCCCGACGAGCTGGGGACCGTGGGCGGCATGCCGGGCGCATCCAGGGCCCGAGCTGCGCACGCGCCGCACCACTCCGGGTGGGTCGGGTCGGCGGCGACGGCCGGCAGGGGCGCTCCGCAGCGGGCACAGGAGGGGGGCAGCACGTGGTCACCTCACAGGACGGTCCGGCCGACCGTACTCCGGTGGCCGTTCCTTGCGGGGGAACGGCAGGTCGGGCCTAGACTTGAGGCCATGTCTCGCCCGGCCCAGGTCATTACCATCGGGTAGCGCACACCGATCATCGGTGTGCGCCTTGAGCCGTCCACTTCGGTGGGCGGCTTTGTCGTTGTGAGCGCTCCTGCGCTGGCAGCGGTCGCGGACGAAGACGGAACTCGGAGCACAGAGAGAAGCGGAGCAGTGGTGGCACATCGGATCGCAGTGATCGGCGGCGACGGGATCGGCCCGGAGGTCGTGGCCGAGGCCCTCAAGGTCGTCCGCGCCGCAGGCGTGGAGCTGGACACCACGGAGTTCGACCTGGGCGGCGCCCGGTACCTGCGCGACGGCACCGTCCTCCCCGACGAGGTGCTCGACGAGCTCCGCACGTTCGACGCCATCCTCCTCGGCGCCGTCGGCACGCCCGACGTGCCGCCCGGGGTCATCGAGCGGGGCCTGCTCCTCAAGATGCGCTTCGCGCTCGACCAGTACGTGAACCTGCGCCCGTTCACCCTGCCGGAGAAGGACATCGACTTCTTCGTGGTGCGGGAGAACACCGAGGGCACCTACGCCGGCGAGGGCGGCTTCCTCCGCAAGGACACGCCGAACGAGATCGCCACCCAGGGCTCGGTCAACACCCGCCTCGGCGTGGAGCGGGTCATCCGCTACGCCTTCGACCTGGCGCAGAGCCGCCCCCGCAAGCACCTCACCATGGTCCACAAGACCAACGTGCTCACCTTCTCCGGCGACCTGTGGCAGCGCACCTTCGATGCCGTGGCCGCCGAGTTCCCCGAGGTCACCACCGCCTACAACCACGTCGACGCCGCCTGCATCTACTTCGTGCAGGACCCGCAGCGCTACGACGTGATCGTCACCGACAACCTCTTCGGCGACATCCTCACCGACCTGGGCGGCGCCGTCTCCGGCGGCATCGGGTTCGCCAGCTCCGGCAACCTGGACCCGTCCCGCCAGGCCCCGTCGATGTTCGAGCCCGTCCACGGCTCGGCCCCCGACATCGCCGGCCAGGCCAAGGCCAACCCCATCGCCGCCATCCTGTCCGCCGCGATGATGGTCGAGCTGCTGGGCGAGGTCGACGCCGCCGAGCGCATCCGCAAGGCCTGCGCCGCCGCCACCGACCTCACCGCCTCCACCCCCGAGATCGGCGACGCCGTCGCCGCCGGGCTGTAACACTCCGACCCCACCCCACCCAGCCGCCGGTCCGACCGGCACCGCCTCGAAGGAACGCCACCGATGCCCATCACGCCGACCGAGAAGATCTGGATGAACGGCGAGCTCGTCGCCTGGGACGAGGCGCGCATCCACGTGCTCACCCACACGCTGCACTACGGCACGGGCGTCTTCGAGGGCATCCGCGCCTACGAGACCGCCGACGGTCCGGCCGTGTTCCGCCTCACCGACCACATCGAGCGCCTGTTCAACAGCGCCAAGATCATGATGATGGACATCCCCTACACGGTGGATGAGCTGGTCGAGGCCACCAAGCTGGTCGTGCGCGAGAGCGGGCTGCCGTCCTGCTACATCCGTCCCATCGCCTACTACGGCTACGGGGAGATGGGCCTGGCCACCGGGGCCTGCACCGTCGACGTGTCCATCGCCTGCTGGCCGTGGGGCGCCTACCTGGGCGACGACGCCCTCACCAAGGGCGTGAAGCTCAAGACCAGCTCGTGGACCCGCCACGACCACAACACCATGCCCCCGGCGTCGAAGACCACCGGCAACTACGTGAACTCCACCCTGGCGAAGATGGAGGCCCTCAAGGCGGGCTACGAGGAAGCCATCATGCTCAGCCCCCAGGGCCACATCGCCGAGTGCACCGGCGAGAACGTGTTCGTCGCCCGCAACGGCCGGTTCCTCACCCCGCCGCTCGCCGCCGGCGCGCTCGAGGGCATCACCCAGCACTCCGTGATGACCATCGCGCGCGACCTCGGCATCGACGTCGAGCTCTCCAACATCGTGCGCTCCGACGTGTACATCGCCGAGGAGATGTTCCTGTGCGGCACCGCCGCCGAGGTGTCCGCGGTGAACTCGCTCGACGACCGCCCGATCCCGTGCCCCGGCCCCATGACCCAGGCCATCGCCGAGGAGTACCACAAGGCCATCCGCGGTGAGACCGACCGCTACAAGGACTGGGTCGAACATGTCAGCTGACCCGAAGTCCCCCGTTCCCGAGCCGGTCTCCCTGGAGCTACCAGCGCGCGATCCCGGCCTGCCCGAATCCGTCGAGATCTACGACACCACCCTTCGCGACGGCGCCCAGCTCGAGGGCATCTCGCTCACCGTCGACGACAAGCTGCGCATCGCCGATGAGCTCGACGAGCTCGGCGTGCACTTCATCGAGGGCGGCTGGCCCGGCGCCAACCCGAAGGACATCGAGTTCTTCGAGCGCGCCGCCCGCGAGCTGCGCTTCGAGCGCTCCCTGCTGACGGCGTTCGGCTCCACCCGCCGGCCTCGCGGCAAGGTCGACGACGACCCCACCCTGCGGAACCTGCTCGACGCCGGCACCTCGGCCGTGTGCATCGTCGGCAAGAGCTCGGACTACCACGTCACCGAGGCCCTGCGGACCACCCTCGAAGAGGGCGAGGCCATGGTGGCCGACTCCGTGCAGTTCCTGGCGAACGCCGGCGTGCGGGTGCTCTTCGACGCCGAGCACTTCTTCGACGGATGGAAGCACAACCCCGAGTTCAGCCTCCGGGTCCTCGAGGCCGCCGCCGAGCAGGGGGCCGAGACCCTCGTCCTCTGCGACACCAACGGCGGCACCCTGCCCCACGAGGTCGAAGCCGTGGTCCGGGAGATCACCGGTCACTTCCGCGACGACGTCAAGGTCGCCGTGCACCTCCACGACGACACCGGCTGCGGCGTGGCCAACGCCCTCGCCGGCGTGCGCGGCGGCGCCGTCCAGGTGCAGGGCACCATCAACGGCTACGGCGAGCGCACCGGCAACTGCAACCTCACCACCATCATCCCGAACCTCACACTGAAGATGGGCGTGCGCACCCTGCCCGACGGCCGCATGTCCCGGCTCACCTCGGCCAGCAACCGCATCGCGGAGATCGTGAACTTCACGCCCGACCCCCAGGCGCCCTACGTCGGGTCCTCGGCGTTCGCCCACAAGGCCGGGCTGCACGTGTCGGCCATCGCCCGCCGCAAGGACGCCTACGAGCACGTCGACCCCGAAGCCGTCGGCAACGACACCCGCTTCGTGGTGTCGGAGATGGCCGGCAAGGCCACCGTCGACCTCAAGGCCAAGGAGATCGGCATCGACCTCGACGGCCCGGCGCTCACCTCCGTCATCGACGAGCTCAAGCGCCTGGAGCACGAGGGCTACCACTTCGAGGCCGCCGACGGCTCCCTCGAGCTGCTCATGCGGCGCGCCACCGGCTGGGAGCAGCCCTTCTTCGAGCTCGAGTCCTACCGGGTCATCGTGGCCGAGGGCGAAGACCTCCGCCACGACACCGAGGCCATCGTCAAGCTCAAGGTCAACGGCGAGCGCATCGGCCGCATCGGCGAGGGCAACGGCCCGGTCAACGCGCTCGACGACGCCGTCCGGGCCGCCATCGGCGCCCGCTACCCGCAGCTGGCCAAGGTGCACCTCACCGACTTCAAGGTCCGCGTGCTGGACACGGCCAAGGGCACCGGCGCCGTCACCCGGGTCCTCATCGACTCGACCAACGGTCGGCGAAGCTGGTCCACCATCGGCGTCAGCGAGAACATCATCCAAGCCGCCTGGCAAGCCCTCGAAGACTCCCTCGTCTTCGGCCTCCTCCACACCGAGGAGTGAGGGCTGGCGCCCTCTCGTCACTCGTTCGCTGGCGCTCACTCCGTTCCTCGAATCGATCGACGGGCTGACGCCCGGCTGCCTTCGCAGCTCGGCACGACTTCGTCGCACCTCGCTGGCCGAAGGGGCTCCGCACGCTCCGCCCCCTCGGGCTCCCCCGGGCTCGCTTCGCTCGGAACCGATCCTCGGGTTCGGCGGGTCGTGCGTTGTCGGGGATCCCGGGCTCGCTTCGCTCGGGAACCCGTTTCCCGGGGGTCGGCTGCTCGGCCGTCGTCGGGGATCTCCGGGCTTCGGACGGCGCGTGCCGTGGCACTAGCGTCTTGCCGCGATGGCTGCTCCTGAGTTCGTACCGCTGAAGCCGAACGATCGCCCCCGGAACTACACGTCGCCGCCGCGGCGCGACGACGAGTGGGTGCCGGTCCGACCCGGCGAGGTGGTCACCACCGGCGGCCAGCCCGACGCCGATGCCGGCCGCATGGGCGCCCCCGGCCCCGACCAGGGCTACGTGCTCAAGCTGCTGCCCCTGTTCCGCGACGACCTGAAGCTCGTCGGCACGGAGCAGCGGGCCGACGCCGAGGCCGGCGCCGTGGCCATCGCGCTCAAGCGGGCCTCGCTGTTCGGCCGGGCGCCCGTGGTCCACGACCTGCGGGTCGCCTACACCGTCTGGGGCTTCCTCGACGAGGGTGCCCCCTCGGAGCTGGTGGCCGAGCGCACCAAGCGGTTCGAGGGCATCCACCTCACCGCCCACCACTACCCGGAGCTGCGGGCCGTCGCGGACTCCGTGCCGGAGGCCACGCTCCGCCTCACCCCGGCGGAGGTCGCCTCGCGCCACGCCGCCGACTGGCGCTCGCTCCTCGCCCTCTGAGCGCCGCGGGGCGCTCCGCGGCCGTTGGTGGCACCCTGGTGGGGCGCGTCCGCGCCATCCCCCCGCCCCCGCAAGTCAGAGATTGATGTGAAGTTCGATCGCGACGGCGCGCCCTTCGTCGCCGTCAGCGCCCTGCCCGCCGCCGTCGCCGTCGTTTTCGGGCGCTGGCGCACCGCCGCCGCCCTGCTCGCCGCCCCCGCCGCCATCGGGGCGTTCTTCCGCGACCCCGACCGGGCGCCCGACCTGGGGATCACCCCGAACCCGGACCTGGTGCTGGCGCCGGCCGACGGCAAGGTCATGCACGTCGGCGATCCGCAGGACGGCTTGGCGCCGCCCGGCGACTGGCAGCAGGTCAGCATCTTCCTGTCGCTCGCCGATGTCCACATCAACCGGACGCCCGCCGCTGGGCGCGTCGTGGCCGTCGGGCACCGACCCGGCCGCTACCTGGCCGCGTTCCGGGCGGAGAGCGCCCAGGAGAACGAGCGCAGCGAGATCGCCGTGGAGTCCCGCGTGCGGGGTGAGCTGCGCACCGTGGTGTTCCGCCAGATCGTGGGCGTGGCCGCTCGCCGGGTCGTCACCCGGGTGCGGGTGGGCGACGACCTGGTGGCCGGCCAGCGCATCGGGCTGATGCGGTTCGGGTCGCGCATGGACGTGTTCGTGCCGCCTCACGTGCAGCTCGAGGTCCAGGTCGGCGACAAGACCGTGGCGGGCGAGTCCGTCATCGCCCGGTGGCCGGCCCCCCTCGAAGGGGACGGGGCGTCGTGACGTCTCGCCGCCCGGCAGCCGAGGCGTCGGCGGACCTGCGGGCAGCCCGCTCGGTCCCCGAGGGCGACGACTTCAAGCTGGTGTCGCCCGCCGGCGTCGGGGTCGTCCACCCGGAGCGGCTCGATGCCCGGAGCCGGGCGCGGGCCATGGCGCCCAGTGCGTTCACCCTGGTCAACATGCTGTGCGGGTTCACGTCGATCCGGGCCGCTGAGGCGGGCCACTTCGACCTGGCCGCGGTCTTCATCAGCGTCGCCATCGTGTTCGACATCTTCGACGGGGCCGTCGCCCGGGCCGTGGGGGCCATCACCCCCTTCGGCCTGCAGTTCGATTCGCTGGCGGACCTCATCTCGTTCGGCGTCGCGCCCGCGATCCTGCTGTGGACCTGGTCGCTGCACGACCTCGGGCTCTCTGGGTGGCTGCTGGCCTGCTTCTGGCTGGCGTGCGCCGCCTACCGCCTCGGCCGGTTCAACGTGACCATCGACCCGCAGGGCGAGAAGCGGTACTTCATCGGGCTGCCCAGCCCGGGTGCGGCGGGCGTGGTGCTGGCGTCCGTCTACGCGTTCGACGGCGACTTCGACGGCTGGCACCGCTGGGGTCCGGTCCTGCTGGCGGTGGTGCCGGCGGCGCTGATGGCCTCATCGTTCCGGTTCACGTCGTTCCGCTGGCTGGCCTCGCCCCGGCGGGACCGGGTGTGGGTCACGGTCCTGGTGGTGGTGCTGCTCGCCGTCGGCCTGGCCACCGTCCCGGCGGCCACCCTCCTGGTCGTCGCCTACGGGTACGTGGCCCTCTGCCCGCTGGGCTGGATCACCCGCCCGCTGCGCGTCCGCTGGTTCGGGCCCGATGCCGTGGCGCCTCGGCGCGACCACCTACCGTCGGTGTTCTTCCTGGTGGAGAAGGGTGACCGCGAGGCGGTGCCCGGAGACGGTTGAATCTCGGGCGGATCGTCCGATCGGGTGATCGACGACGAGCACGCCAGGGGAGGGCCGCCATGACCAGTGACACCACGGTCCTGAACCGACCGCTGCTGCGCGGGCGCCTGCACCAGGCGGCGCTGGTCGCCTCGGTGTTCGGCCTGATCGTGCTGGTGGACGTGGCGCCCACGACGCGGGCCCGGACGGTGGCCTGGGTGTACGGCCTGGCCAGCGTGCTCCTCTACCTGACCAGCTCCAGCTACCACGTGTTCGCCAAGTCGCCCCGGGCCCGGCGCATCATGCAGCGGGCCGACCACTCGATGATCTTCGTGCTGATCGCCGGGACGTTCACGCCGCTGGCGGTGCTCGGCGTCCACGGCCCGTGGAAGTGGCCGGCGCTGGTGGCCGTCTGGCTCGGCGCCCTGGGCGGGGGCACCTTCAAGAACTTCTGGCCCGAAGCTGGGCGGGGCCATGTACATCGTGGTCGGGTGGGCTGGGATCGTGATCCTGCCCGCCATGTGGCACCGGCCCGGGACCCTGGCCCTGGTGGCGGTCGGCGGGGTGCTCTACACCCTCGGGGCCATCCTCTTCGCCCTCCACCGGCCCGTGCTGTCCGAGCGCTGGTTCGGCTACCACGAGGTCTGGCACGCCTTCGGCGTCGCGGCCGGCGCCGTCCTGTTCGTCGCCAACCTCGGCCTCGTCCGAGCCGGCTGACCACCGCACCGCCTGAGCCACCATCCCAGCGAGCGTCCCACCCAGCCCCCGAACTTCGTAGGCGACGTCGACGATCTCGTCGCCCCGGCCTACGAAGTTCGCTCGGCCCCGCGTCCGCCCATGGAACTTCGTCGGTGACCTCGACGATCTCGTCGGCCTGGCCTACGAAGTTCGGGTGGGGTGGGTGGGGTGGGGTGGGGTGGCGGGCGAGGTGTTGCCTGGGGCGCGAGAGGGGGCGCCGGTAACGTGGAACCCGTGCCTTCCCCCGTTCGCGTCCGATTCGCGCCGTCCCCCACCGGCTTCCTCCACGTCGGTTCGGGCCATTCGGCCCTCGCCAACTGGCTGTTCGCCCGCCACAGCGGGGGCGAGTTCCTGCTTCGGATCGAGGACACCGATGCCGAGCGCGACCGGCCCGAACTGATCGAGAACGTGCTGGAGATGCTCCAGTGGCTGGGCCTCCAGTGGGACAACGACCCGCCCCGCCAGAGCCAGCGGCGGGCGCTCTACGAAGACGCCGCCGCCAAGCTGCTGGCCGACGGGGCCGTGTACCCGTGCGACTGCACCGGCGAGCAGGTCCAGGCCCGCAACAAGGAGTCCGGCGGCAAGCCAGGCTACGACGGTTTCTGCCGGGATCGCGGGCTGGAGCCCGGGCCCGGTCGGGCGCTGCGGTTCCGCACGCCCCGGGAGGGCCGCACCGGCTGGACCGATCTGGTCCGCGGCGAGGTCTCGTTCGCCAACAGCGACATCGAGGACTTCGTGGTGGTCCGGGGCAACGGCGCCCCCATGTTCCTGCTGGCCAACTGCTACGACGACGCCGACATGGGCATCACCCACGTCATCCGGGGCGAGGATCACGTCAACAGCACGCCGAAGTACCTGCTCCTCGGCGCCGCGCTCGGCCTGGCCGCCCCCGAGGCGTTCGCCCACATGCCGCTGCTGGTCAACGAGGGTCGCAAGAAGCTCTCCAAGCGCCGCGACGACGTGTCCATGGCCGACTACCGGGACCGCGGCTACCTCCCGGAGGCCATGGTCAACTACCTGGCCCTGCTGGGCTGGGGGCCGGCCGACGGCGTCGAGGTGCGGCCCATCACCGAGATCGTCGAGCAGTACCGGCTCGAGGACGTCAACGCCGCCCCCGCCTTCTTCGACCAGAAGAAGCTCTCGTTCGTCAACGCCGAGAAGATCCGGGCGCTCAGCACCGAGGAGTTCATCGAGCGGGCCACCCCGTTCCTCACGCGGGGCGAGCCCGCCGTCGCCGCGCTGCGCTCGCTGGCCGTCGAGGTCCAGGAGCGGGTGCGGACCCTGGTCGAGGTCGAGCCCATGATCGAGTTCCTGGTGGTCGACCAGCCGGAGGTCGACGAGGCGTCGTGGACCAAGGCGATCGTCAAGGGGAAGGCGGTGCCGGAGATGGTGGCCGCCACCATCGCCCGGCTCGAGGCCCTCGGCGCCGAGGAGTGGACGCCCGCTCCCATCGAGGCTGCGGTGCGCCAGGCTGCAGTCGATGCCGGCATCGTCAACGCCGAGGGCGAGCCGCAGCTGTCGAAGGCGCAGGGTCCGGTCCGCGTCGCCATCAGCGGCCGGAGCGTCGGTCCGCCGCTATGGGAGTCGCTGGCCGTGCTCGGCCGGGAGCGCACCATCGACCGGCTGCGGACCATGCAGGGCCAGCTGCCCTGATCGTGGCCGCCACCGACCAGGACGAGCCGGCGGCGCCGAAGGCTCGTCGGGGCCGGCGCCTCCTGTGGTGCGCCGCCGGCCTGCTGGCGGCGCTGGTGCTCTACGTGGGCGGTACGTTCGTCCAGGTCTGGCAGGCCAGCCGCAGCGACGGCGCCCGCAAGGCCGACGCCATCGTCGTGCTGGGCGCCGCCCAGTACAACGGCACCGCGTCGCCCGCGCTCCAGAACCGGCTCGATCACGCACTGGAGCTGTACCAGGACGGCCTGGCCCCGATCATCGTGGTCACCGGCGGGCGCCAGGAGGGGGACCGGTTCACCGAGGCCACGGTGGGTTACAACTTCTTCCGCGACAACGGTGTGCCCGACGAGGACATCCGCAAGGAGGTCCAGGGCCACACCACCTACGAGTCCGTGGCCGCCACCGCCCGGTTCCTCCGGACCGAGGGCATCGACGACGTGATCCTGGTGTCGGGGCCGGCCACCGCCAAGCGGCTCTCGGGCATCTCGGGCGACCTCGGCCTCGACGCCGCCATCTCGCCGTCGGACGGAACGCCCACCTTCGGCTCGCTGATCCGGGAGACGGCGGCGGTCTCGGCCGGTCGGCTCATCGGCTACCGGCGGCTGGACCGCTTCGACACCTGAGGGCGATCGGGGCGGAGGTCCATCGGTAGCATGCGCCGGTGACCACCTCCCCAGAACAAGCCGTCCGCCGCTACCTCGCGTGGGTCGACGATCCGTCCACGGCGGTCGACCAGGGCGCGGTCGAGGCAGCCGAGGCGGCGTTCGCGGCCGCCACCGACCCCATCGCCAAGCTGCACGCGGCGGCCGAGCGGGAGCGGGCGGCCGCCGCCGACGTCGGGGCCATCGAGCACGACTTCGTGGTGCACGCCAAGGCGTACGCCGATGCCGAGTCCATCCCGGTGGCGGCGTTCGTGGCGCTCGGGGTCGGGGCCGACGTGCTGAAGCAGGCGGGGTTCGAGGTGGCCGGCCCGAAGCGGGCCCGGGGGTCGGCCTCGCCGGCGCGGGCCTCGTCGGGGCCGCGGGCGCCGCAGGTGTCGGTGGCCGCCATCAAGTCGGTGGCCGGGCAGATGCCCAAGCAGTTCACCCTGGGGCAGCTGGCCGACAAGGCCGGGGGAGGCTCGCCGGTCACGGTCCGCAAGGCAGTGGACGAGCTGATCGCGGAGGGGCGGGCGGCCAAGCTCGGCCCGGCCCCCGATCACCAGGGTCCGGGCCGAGCGCCCACGCTCTACGAGCTGATCTGACCTCGGTCAGAAGGACCCGGTGGTGGTGTCGGTGCCGCCGCCTCCCTGAGCCGCGATCTGCTCGAGCAGCGCCACGATGCGCTCCTCGTTGGTGGGCTCGACATCCGCTTCCTCGCCCTTCGCTCGCCGGTCCATCAGAGCGTTCATGGGCACCACCACGACGAAGTAGATGACGGCGGCGGTCACGACGAAGCTGAACACGGCGCCGATGAACGCGCCCACGTCGAAGGTGACGCCGTTGATCTCGAACGTGCCGCCGTCGATGCCCCCGCCGGCGACCGCCGCGACCAGCGGGGTGATGAACGAGGCCGTGAACTGGGTGATGACGCCGGCGAACGCGGCGCCGATCACGATGCCGACCGCCAGGTCGACGACGTTGCCCTTGAGGATGAACTTCTTGAAGCCTTCGAGCACGGGATTGCACCTCTGAGGTAGGGGGACGCCGCCGGGTGGCGGCGTCCGCATCATGGCGCGCCCGTGCGGGCCGATGGTCGATCTCCTCGGACGAACGTCCCGAATCGGACATGGCCCCCGGGCGGGGCGGGGGCGCTGCGGCGCAGCTAGGAGTCGCGCATGCGCTTGCTCAGCGCGTTGAGCCGTTCCTTCTCGTGGGGCGTGAGCGAGTCGATGCCACCGGCGCTGATGCGGTCGAGCAGGACGTCGAGCTCGGCCTGCTCCAGCGGGGTGGGACCGCCCTGGGGCACGTTCCACGGCCCGGACACCACGGTGGGGCCGGTGGGACGGGCGGCGGGCTTGCCGCGGCCCCGGCCCTTGCCGAAGCGCTTCGCCTTGGGGCGGGCCGATCCGACCTCGCCGTAGGGGGACACGGGGCCGCCGCTCAGCGCCTTGATCCGCGGGATCCACTCGAACTCGCCCATCATCCCCCGCTGGGCGGCACCGAAGATGGCCACCACGATGACCAGGGCGCCCAGCAGGATCTGGGCCCAGGCCCGGATGCTGACCAGCTGCAGGAAGTCGATGGCGACGATGACGGCGGCGATGACCCAGGCCGGGATGCCGAAGAAGAACGGGGCGTTGGGCCGGTCCAGGGCGAACACGCACAGCAGGCCCAGCGACAGCAGCGAGACCGAGGCGGTGTAGGCCGCCCAGCGGTCGCCGACGACGAAGCCGTTCGACGTGTTGAACAGGCTGACCACGGCTGCGGGCAGCACGGTCATGGACAGCAGCAGCCACGCCTGGGGCTTGCGGCCGATCTGGTCTTCGACCTGGTGGCCGAAGTACCAGAAGAACACCAGCCCGAGCAGCGTCCAGAAGCTCGGCGGGTTGATGATGGGCCAGGTGAACAGCCGCCAGATCTCGCCCTGGCGCACCAGCGTGGAGCTGAACGCCCCGTAGTAGGCGCTGGCCGGGTCGATGGCGTACACGATCATCGAGAGCAGGCCGAGGCCGACGACGATGTTGGTGGTGGTCATGTCCAGGCTGCCGATGCGGAACCAGCCGTCGCGCTGGCGGGGGTCGGGCATGGAGAACGCGTACCGGCCGGACATGGGCCTGAGGTTAGCGGTGGTCCCGGCGGCCTCCCGCTCGTGCCGCATCGGCGGAAGGCGGCTCCCCTCGGGCCGGCGGGCGCGGCTACGGTCCCCCGGTCACCTCTCAGAAGGGCGTACGGACGATGGCGAAGTCCCGCAAGGTCGAAGGTCCCCGGCGTTGGCCGGCCGTGCTCGGGGCGGTGCTGGTCCTCGGGGCGACCGCCGGACCGCTCGGGGCGGGCTCCGCCCTGGCCCAGGGGGCGCCGTCGCCGCTCACGGCCGGCCCCAGCACCAGCTCCGCTGGACCCGTGCGGTCGATCCCGGCCGCCGGGTCGCAGACGGCTTCGCCCGCCACCTCGATCTCCATCACCGGCGTGGCGCCGGAGGCCGTGGGCGCCATCCGCGTGTCGGGTTCGGCGTCGGGCGCGGTCTCGGGCACCACCAGCGCCCTGCCCGGGAACGCCGGCGTGGTGTTCGACCCGGCCGCCGACCTGGTGCCGGGGGAGACGGTCACGGTCAGCAGCGGCGTCGCCGTCGAGGGCGGCACCGGTGACGGCTTCACGTTCGTGGTGGGCCGACCCGCTTCCGTCCCGGCGGGCGCCATCGACGACGACGCGGCGGCACCGGGTCGGGCCGGCGACGGCGTCAGCACCTCGGCCACCACGCTCCCGCTGGTCAGCCGGCCGGACCTGCGCCCGTCGCCGGTCACGGTCAACCAGGCCTCGACGTCCACGGAGTCCGGTTACCTGATGGGTGGCCCCCGGGCCACGGCCACCAGCGACCAGGGCCTCCAGATCTACGACACGTCCGGCAACCTCGTGTGGTTCCACCCGGTGACCACCCCGGGGATCGTGTCGGGCAACCTGTTCGCCGACCAGTACCTCGGCACCCCGGCGCTGTTCTGGTTCGAGGGTGTGGCGCCGTTCGGGCCCGGCAACAACCGGGGCGAGTGGATCGCCGTCGATTCCTCCTACCGGGAGCTCGGCCGGATCCGCATGGGCAACGGGTACCGGGCCGACGTCCACGAGCTGTACCTGACCGACCGCGGCACCGCGTACCTGCAGGCCTACAACCCGCTGATCTGCACCGGGACCGCACCCTTGAACAACTGCGTGCTCGACGCCCCGGTCCTCGACGGCGTCATCCAGGAGGTCGATGTCAGCACGGGTGCCGTCCTGTGGGAGTGGCACTCCCTCGACCACGTGCCCACGTCGGACTCGTTCATCACGGGCACCCAGGAGGTGTTCGACTACTTCCACATGAACTCGATCGCCGAGGACACCGACGGCGACGTCATCATCTCGGCCCGCAACACCTCCGCGGACTACAAGATCGACAAGGCGACCGGTGCCATCGAGTGGACCTTCGGCGGCAAGAGCCCGTCGCTCACCGTGATCGGTGACCCCGACACGCCGAAGGGCCCTGACTACGCCCACCACCTGCGGGCGCTGGGCGGCAACGACTACACCTACTTCGACAACGGCGTGCGGCGCGGGTACTCGCGGGGTGCGGTGGTCCACATCGATCCCGTCGCCGAGACCGCCACCTACACCAAGATCTACCGCCACAGCCCGGAGATCGCCGAAGGCAGCCAGGGCACCATGCAGACCCTGCCGGGCGGGAACCACGTCATCGGCTGGGGCGGGGCCGGGCTGGTCACGGAGTACCCCCCGGCCGGCACCCCGGTCTTCGAGTCCACCCTCGCCGGCGGCACCTACCGCCAGTACCGGTTCGACTGGACCGGTGCCCCGGCTGCGCCGCCCGATGTCGTCACGGTGGGCGCCGGTGCCTCGATGAAGGTGTCGGTGAGCTGGAACGGCGACACCCGCACCCAGCAGTGGCGCATCCGCACGGGTGACTCGCCGGCGTCGCTGAGCACCGCCACCACCGTCGCCCGCAACGGCTTCGAGACCACCGCCACCGTGCCGAAGGCCGCCTACGTGTCCGTGCAGGCGCTCGACGGGTCCGCCCGCGTCATCGGCCAGAGCACCACGGCGCCCGCGGCCAGCTGGTTCCAGGAGACCGCGGCGCCGGTCGTGAATGGCACCTACACCCCGATCGTGGGCGACTTCGCCGGCTCACGGAACGACGACGTCATCTACTACGCCCCTGGCAGCGGCAAGGACTACCTCCACGTCGCCGACGGCGACGGCGGCTTCACCTCCGTCGCCCTGCCGGGCATCAACGGCACCTACACCCCGCTGGTCGGCGACTTCGTCGGCGACGACCGCGACGACGTCCTGTTCTTCCGCAAGGGCAGCAGCCAGGCCTACCTGTGGCGCTTCGACGGCAACGCCCGGTCCGGCGCGCTGTCGGTGCGGTCGACGTCGCTGTCGGTCCCGTCGGTGGTCACCCAGGCCGTGGTCCTGGACAACCGGCCCGCCTACGGCGGTCCGCGCGACGAGGTCCTCTGGTACGCCGCAGGATCCGCTGCGGACCGCATCGACCACTACGGCTGGCCCGACACGGGCTCGCTCACGGTCACCAGCCGCAAGATCACCGCCAGCGGGAGCTACGCCCCGATCACCGGCGACTTCGACGGCAACGGCTTCGCCGACATCTTCTGGTACGGGCCCGGGTCCGCGCCGGACTCCACGTGGTTCCTGTCGGGCAGCGTCCTGCGCTCCCAGACCCAGCGCATGGTGAACACCCCGGTCACCGGCAACTACCTCGTCCAGGTGGGCAACTTCGTGGGGTCGCCGGACAACCTGGAGCTGGCGTTCGTGCAGTCGGGGAGCGGGGCCGACCACGTCTGGTCGTTCGACTCGAGCGGCCGGTACCGGTCCGACACCCGCACCTCGTCGGTGGGGGGTGCGCCGTTCGTGCTCCACGGCGCGACCGACCGGCTGCTGATGTGGTCGGCAGGCTCCAGCCCGGCGATCTGGTCGTTCGACCCGCCGTCGGCCCGGGGCACGGGCAACACCGCGGTGGGCGCCGGCTACCGGCCGCTCATCGGCGACTTCACCGGACCGGGTGGCACGTCGTCGATCCTCTGGTACGCCCCGGGCACCAACCCGGAGCTCCTCTACCGCGGGGAGTGATCCGGGGCGGGTCCCGTCACTCCTTGATGATGAACGCGACGCCCGAAGGGGTCGAGCGCACCGCTTCGGGCCGGCCCTGGTCCGCCAGGTACTGGTGCACGGCCCGGTTGCAGCCCTCCCAGGTGCCGTAGTCGTCGAGGAGCATCCGCCCGCCCGTGACCAGCAGCGGGAACAGGTGCTGCAGGCACACCATCGTGGACTCGAACCAGTCGCCGTCGAGGCGGAGCACGGCGATCGGCTCGGCGCGCTCGGCCCACACCGGGACCGTGGCGTCGAACCAGCCCGGGATGATCTCGGGGTCCGAGATGCCCGCGATGCCCATGGCCCGCTGCGCCCAGTCCTGCTCGGCCCGGCAGTTGTCGAAGTACTCGGGGGTGCCCGGCTCCTGGGCCTGCCAGGCGGCGGCGGCCTCGCCGTCCTCGTCGGTCACCGGAGGCAGGCCCTCGAAGCTGTCGAAGAGCACGTAGCGGCGGTCCGGGCCGAGGACCCGGGCCAGACCGGCGGACATGCCACCGCGCCAGACACCGCACTCCACGATGGCCCCGGGAAGGTCCGCAGCGT
>CALANQ010000515.1 GCA_937926025.1 uncultured Acidimicrobiales bacterium | reverse complement strand
CCGACGCCGCGGCCATCACGGTGGCGCCGCCGAGCCCCCACAAGTAGATGCGGCGCATGCCGATGCGGTCGCCGAGCTTGCCGACCAGCGGCCCCACCACGCCGAAGGCGAGCATCGGGCCGGTCACGACCCAGGTCATGGTGGATTCCGCCGTCCCGAACTCGCCTGCGATGCGGTGGATCGACACCGCCAGGATGGTGATGGTGACGTTGACGGCGAAGAGCCCGTAGAGGACGGCCACCAGGATCCGCCAGCGGTTGGCCGGTGCCCCGGTCACGTCGGCCGGCACGTCAGGCGGGGGTGCTCCGGGCGAATCCGACATCGCGGACGACGGTACTTGACCCGCGGGTCAAGATCGCAGGCCGAACCCCATGACGATGGTCACGTCCGACGGGCTCAGTTGCCCAGTCGGATGTTGACCGTCGAGCCCTTCTTGACCTTGGTGCCGGCCTTCGGGCTGGTGGCCACCGGTCGGCCCGCCGCCGGACCGTTGACCTCACCGGCCTGCAGACCCGCGGCCTGGAGGATGGCGATGGCCTCGCTGATGGAGTCGGCACCGGTGATGTCGGGCACGGCCACGGTCTCGGGACCGCGGGACACCTCGACGTTGACGGTGGCGCCGCGGTCGACCGTGGAGCCGCCCGCCGGGAGCACCGAGATGACGGTGCCCTCCTTGGCGGTGTCGCTGAAGGACCGCACGATCTCGGGGCGGAGGCCGAGCGCCTCCAGCGCTGCGGTGGCCGCTTCCTCGGTGCCGCCCACCAGGTTGGTGGGGATGGTCCGCGGCTCGGGCCCGTTGGACACCACGAGGGTGACGGTGCTCCCCCGCTCGATCTTGGCGGGCGTGCCCTCGGCCGTGGAGATGACCACGCCCTTGTCGACGTCCTCGCTGTAGGGCGTCTCGCCTTGGGCGGCGACCAACCCGAGGTCCTCGAGCTGCTTGGCGGCGTCGTCGTAGGGCTTGCCGGCCAGATCCTCGGGGACCGCCACCTCCTCCTGGCCGATGGAGACGGTCAGCGTGATGGTGCGACCCTCCGGCAGACGGGTGCCCGCCGCCGGGTCGGTGGCCAGCACGTCGCCCTTCTTGGAGTCGTTCTGGCGCTTCTCCACCGACGTGGTCTTCCAGCCGCTGGCCAGCGCGATGGCCCGGGCCTGGGACTCGCTGCGGCCGACGAGGTTGGGGACCGGAAGGACGAGGGGCGCCGCATCGGCCGTGTCGTCCTGGTTGGCGACGACCGCGGCTGCCGCGCCCCCGGCGCCGAGGAGCAGGAGGAGGATGAGCGCCACCCAGGGCCAGCGGCGGCGACGCCGGGGCTCGTCCTCGCCGCCACCATCGTGATCGTCGGCTTCGGCGTCGGCATCGAACGGGGTCAGCGGCGGGGGGACCACGACCGTCTGATCCGTCTCCGGGTCGGCGGCGGGAGCCGGGTCGGTGAGGTCGATGACGGTGGCATCGCCGACCGCTCCGGCCCCGGCGACCTCGTCGGGACCAGACGCGTCGTGGTCGTCGTGGTCGTCGTGGTCGTCGTGGTCGTCGGACCAGGGGACCTCGTCGAGCTTGGCCTCGGCCGGCTCCGCGCCATCGAGCCCGGCGCCGACCAGCGCAGCCGCCGCCACGGCGGCCCCGGCCGCCTCGGCCTGGTTGACCCACGACGGCGGGTCCAGCTCCAGGTCGTCGTCGGTGAGGTCGTTGGCACCGTCGGCCGGCTCGGCCATCGGGCTGGGGGCGTGGACCGTGGGATCCAGGTCCGCACCGGCGAGGGTGCCGGCGGCCAAGGCGCCCACTAGCGGCAGCGGCGCCGGGCGGCTCAGCTGGTTGGCGGCGCGCAGGAGGCCCTTGGCCAGACCCCGGGCGTCGATGCGGCGCTCCGGGTCGGCCTGGCCGGCCAGGGCGAGGATGCCCTGCAGCGGTCCGAGCGAGTCGGGCACCTCGAGCGGCCGATCGACGCGGGCCATGAGGGTGCCGAGGGTGGTGTCGGCCACGAACGGCACCTCGCCGGTGACCGACTCCACCAGCACCAGGGCCAGGGAGTACACGTCGGCCTTGCCCGACAGCGTCTCGCCCTTGGCCTGCTCCGGCGAGGCGTAGCGGGCGGTGCCCAGCACCGCGCCCTGCGGCTCGGTCCAGGCGGCCTCGGCCAGGGCGCGGGCGAGGCCGAAGTCGGCGATGCGCAGCCGCTGCTCCTCACCGAAGAGGAGGTTGGCGGGCTTGATGTCGCGGTGGACGAAGCCCCGCCGATGGGCGTAGTCCAGCGCCCGGGCCGCTTCGAGGCCGACGCCCAGGGCCTGCGACGGGCTGAGGAGCGCGCCGCCGTCGAGCAGGGCCCGCAAGCTGCCGCCGGCCAGGTACTCGGTGACGATGAAGGCGGCGTCGCCGTCGTCGGAGCCGTCGCTCCAGTCGTAGACGGCCATGACGTTGGGGTGGCTGAGGGCGGCGGCGGCCCGGGCCTCGGCCCGGAACCGGCGCAGGAACTCGGCGTCGCCGGCCAGCGCATCGTGCAGCATCTTCACGGCGACGCGACGGCGCAGCTTCACGTCGTCGGCCAGGTACACCTGCGCGGACGCGCCCATGCCGATGGGAGCAACGAGCCGGTAGCGCCCCCCGAGCACCCGGCCGATCTCTGCCGTCATACGGGGATTGGCCACCTAGCGAGGGTATCGCCCACCCCCACGCGATTCGGGGACGGGGACGAAGGTCACGTCCCGATGGGTGCACGGCCCCGAAGACCCGGCAAGATGAACCCGATGGTTGACACCGAGCCCGCCGCCGAGCCCGAGCAGCCG
>CALANQ010000514.1 GCA_937926025.1 uncultured Acidimicrobiales bacterium | reverse complement strand
CAGGTAGACGCCGAGCATGCCGGTGCGACGGTCGGTGCACAGCACCTCGGGTGCGACCAGGGCGACGAGGACCATGATCGCCGCGATGATGAACCCGTAGTAGTCCCCGTAGGTCGGCAGCGCCTCCGACGCCACGTCGCTCTTGGGGAACAGCGCGATGATGCCGACGAACACGATGGCCGGCAGGTACGCGAACCCGATGGTGGCGATGGGCAGCACCTTGGCCCAGATGGTGCGGCGCATCCCGAGGGCGCGCTGCGCGCTGTGGAGCACCACGGCCCGCATGGCGCCGGGGACCCCGGTGCGGGGCCCGTCGTACTTGCGGTAGCCCCGATCGAGGATCTGGGCGTCGCCGGTGGCGAACGTGTCGCTCATCAGAACCCTCCCGGGGGCGACGGAGGCGGGGGGAGGTGGCCGTACCGGCCAGCGGCCAGGCGCGGATCCTGGGCGGGGTCGCTACCCGCCCCCACGCCCAGGAACACCTCTTCGAGCGACACGGTGCGCCGGCCCAGCCGGCGGATGCCGATGCCGCTGGCGGCGGCGGCGTCCCGCACCGTCGTGAACAGCCGGTCGTCGCCGGTGATGACGAACCCTCGGCCCTCGGGCCGGATGACCGCACCGGTGTTGTAGATGGTGGTGAGGGTGGCGTCGACGAGGGGCTGGTCGCCGTCGAACTCGACGGCGACACCCTCGCCCTCGCCCCGGAGCTCGTCGAGGGAGCCGGCGGCGGCGACCAGCCCGCCGTTGAGGATGATGGCGGCGTCGCAGATGCGCTCCACCTCCTCCAGCAGGTGCGACGAGAGCAGCACGGTGATGCCGAACTCGTGGCCGATGCGGTGGATCAGCTCGAGCATGGCGTCGCGCTGCATGGGGTCGAGGCCATCGGTGGGCTCGTCGAGCAGCACCAGGTGCGGGTCGTGGGCCAGCGCCTGGGCCAGCTTCACCCGCTGGCGCTGTCCGGTGGACATGGTGCCCAGCGGTCGGCCCCGCTCTTCTCCCAGACCGACCTGCCAGAGCACATCCGACGCCCGGTTGGTGGCCTCCCGGTGGGGCAGCCCGTGCACCTCGGCCACGTGGCGGACGAAGTCCACCGCCTTCACGTCGGGCGGCAGCAGGTGGTGCTCGGGGGAGTAGCCGAGCAGGGCGCGCACATCGGGGCCGGCGGTGGCCGGGTCGATGCCGAACACGCGGATGGCGCCTTCGTCGGGGTGGTCGAGCCCGAGGATGAGGCCGAGGAGGCTGGTCTTGCCCGCGCCGTTGGCCCCGAGCAGCCCGGTGACGCCGGGCCCGACCTCGCAGGTGGCGCCGCCGAGCGCCAGGGTCTGCCCCCAGCGCTTCACGACCCCGGAGACCTCGACCACCGCGCCCATCGCCGCCAACCTAGGAGGTGCCGCCCCCTCCTGACGGCGCGCGCCCGACGATGCGTCCCGCTGCTGCTCCTCGACCACGTGCTGGACCACCGGATCAGCAGTGATCGTCGACGTAGTCGTCGAGGAGTCGCCCGGATCGGCGCGCCACGTGCGACCCGAGACCCGGCTTGCGGCCGGCGTGGGCGTCCGACAGCACGGACTTGAGCGCGGCGTCCTCGAACCCGAACGCCTTCGGGTAGCCCTCCAGCTCCGCGAGGTACGACGAGGTCACGAACGCCTCGTGCTCGGCCTGCCAGCGATCGAGCGCCCCCGCCGAGGAGGTGGGGGGTGGCGTGGACGGCGTGGCGAGGTCGCCGGCCATCGCCGCCTCGGCCACCGCCTCGAAGGACGCGAAGGTGCGGTTCGGACCGACGTAGGCGCGGACGTTGGCGCACCAGTCCGCCACCCGTTGGTCCTCGGTCGCCTGCTCCGCCGCGAGTTGCTGCGCGTAGTCGCCGTCGGTGATCAGCGCGTACGCGAGGCCGGAAACGGAGCTGATGCCGATGAGGCCGACGATGAGGAACAGGACGGTGCGCCCGGTGCTCTGCGTGGCCATCACTTCCCCCGACCGCACCCGGAGGTCCCCAGGCCCTTGTGGGTGAGGTTCCGGGAGGGGACGACGGTCCAGGTGAAGCAGCGACCGCTCCGGCCCGCGCTGCTCAGGGCCTCCCAGAAGTCCGATCGGTGACGGATGTCGGACTTGAACCAGCTGACGAGGGTCCGGCCGATCTGGTCGGCGCTGAGGCAGAGCGCCACGCTGAACCCGCAGAGCGTCGCCTTCTGGAGGCGGGAGATGCTCACCGTCGGCGGGGTCTGCGAGACGACGATGGATCGAGCGGTGGCGGTGCCGTGCATCCGGGCGATGTCGTAGAGGGCCTTCGACGCCTTTGTGTGGACCACGAGGTTCACGCGGTTGGTCTCGGCGCCGATGGCGAAGGTCTCGCGTTCGACCAGGCGGAAGCACCCGCTGGCCAGCGCGACGGTGAGCAGCAGCGCCGCGGCGAGCGGCACGTGGCGCGCCCTCCGGGACCGGGGGATGGTGAAGGGATCGGACATGAGGAGCTCCTTCCTGGGCTGATGGTGAAGGAGAAGGGTCGAACCGCCAGAACATGACGCCAGAGGTCGAGGTGCGACCCATGAGGCGCACCAGAACGGACGATCCGGTCATGCCGGACGCTCGGTGAACTGGTTCGGCCCGGTCGGGCGGGTGGGGATACCGTTCGGGGCCATGGCTGAACCGACTGCTCCCACCGCTGGCTCCTCGGACCCGACGGAGTCGTCGGTGGACATCAAGCCCCGCAGCCGCGACGTCACCGACGGGGACCGGCGGGCGCCCAGCCGGGCCATGCTCCGGGCCGTCGGCCTCACCGACGACGACTGGGACAAGCCGCAGGTCGGCATCGCCTCGTCGTGGAACGAGGTCACGCCCTGCAACCTCTCGCTCGACCGCCTGGCCACCCGGGCCAAGGAGGGCGTGCGCAACGGCGGCGGCGTGCCCATCCAGTTCGGCACCATCTCGGTGTCCGACGGCATCTCCATGGGTCACGAGGGCATGCGCGGCTCGCTCGTGTCCCGCGAGGTCATCACCGACTCGGTCGAGACCGTCGTCTTCGCC
>CALANQ010000513.1 GCA_937926025.1 uncultured Acidimicrobiales bacterium | reverse complement strand
GGGCAGCCACTCGTGCTTCTGCTCCTCGGTGCCGCCGGCCATGAGCGCCCGGGCGAGGATCTCGGGCCGGGTGATCAGCGAACCGCCGGCGCCGAGCGAGCCGCGGGACAGCTCCTCGGTGGTGACCACCATGCCGATGTACTCGCCCTCGCCGCCCTCGCCGTAGCCGCCGTACTCCGACGGGATCGACAGGCCGAAGGCGCCCATCTCGGCCAGGCCCTCGACGATGTCCTCGGGGATGTCGCCGTTGGTGCGGTGGATGTGCTCGGCGCGGGGCGCCAGCTCCTGCTCGGCGTAGCGGCGGAACGTGTCCTGCACCATCTCGAAGTCGCTGTCGAGGTGGCGGGGCCCGGGATCGGTGATGGAGGCCAGGAACTCCGGCGCCTTGTAGGCGGCGATGACCTCCCGGGCGCCGTCGAGCGCGCCGGGCTCGATGCCCCAGTCCGCCTCGCGGCCGAACACCTTGCCCGCCAGCTCGGAGGCGGCGTCGGCCACGAACGCGCACGTGATCTTGCCCTCGATCTCGCCCTTGCCGCCGTAGTCCAGCAGCCCCTTCGCGGTGGCGACGGCCGATGCGGCATGGGCCAGGTCGTAGGCCAGCACCTGGTTGGCGTCGGGCCCGCCCTCCGCGGCGGCCAGGGAGCGGACCCCCTGGTCGACCACCCGCGAGGCGAGGTCGATGACGGTGGCGGCGGCGGCGAGATCCGGAGCGGTCATGGGGCCGAATCGTACCGAGGGGCCGCCGTCCGGCTCACATTGGACGGGTGTTCAGCTGGCCTCGGTGGCCAGCACCATCGCCGCCGTGTACTGGTCCAGCCAGGCCAGCAGCTCATCGAGCGGCAGCGGGCGGGCCAGGTGGAAGCCCTGGGCGAAGTCGCAGCCGAGCCGGCGCAGGAGCACCAGATCGTCGGCGTGCTCGACGCCCTCGGCCACCACCTTCAGCCCGAGGTTGTGCCCGAGGTCGATCATGGACCGCACGATGGTGAACTCCTCGGAGCGGCGGGGCATCTCGCTCACGAAGGAACGGGCGATCTTGACCTCCTGC
>CALANQ010000512.1 GCA_937926025.1 uncultured Acidimicrobiales bacterium | reverse complement strand
CATACGAGATGCCTAAGTGACTGGAGTTCAGACGTGTGCTCTTCCGATCTGGTCCGCGACGCCCTGGCCGCGGACGTCGAGCACTGACCGAGGCGGTTCAGCCGGCCGTGCGCTGCGCTCCCTCCAGCGCGCGGTAGCCCACCCGCTCCACCCCGGCCCGAGCCAGGACCTCGGGCAGGTGGGTGTCGAAGCAGACCAGGTGGTGGTCGTCGACCCGCTGGGACCACGACGGGTCGAAGGCCCGCTGCTCGGGCGTGTCGAGCGCCGGGTGCACGTGCAGCTCGGTGACCCCGGGCTCCAGCTCGGCCACCGCCTGCTCGATGGCCTGGCGGCTGCCCGCCGACGCGACGCCGACGAAGTGATCGGGGAACACCACGCCCTCGCTGGCGGCCAGGTTCCGGAACGGGAACCCGATGCCGCGCTCGGTGGAGGCGTCGGACAGCCGGATGGGCAGGGCGAACTCGACCGCCAGGTCCAGGTAGATGTCGAAGAACTCGGGCCGGAGCTGGAGCGAGCCCAGGTACGAGTCCAGGTGGGTGACGTCGAAGCCCCACAGGATGGCTCGCTCGACCTGGGCGCGGAGCTCCCGCCTGGCCTCGTCGAGGTCGGCGTGGTCCCACAGGTCGTCGACGGTGCGGGGGAAGCCGCCGTCGCCGTCGAGCAGGGAGGGCGCGTGCGTGATGGGCCCCCACCGGTAGCGGTCGTCCGCGGCGTTGAGGGTGAGGTGCACGCCGATGTCCTCGCCCCGGTACTGGTAGGCGGCTTCGCGGGCCCAGGGGGCGGGGACCATGATCGAGGCGCTGGTGGCCAGGCCGTCGCGCAGGGCTTCGAAGCTGGCGGCGTTGGCCGCGTGGCTCAGGCCGAGGCCATCGGCGTTGATGATCACGATCCGGGCATCGGCGCCGCGGCCCAGGCGTTCGGAGAGCTCCGTCATCGGGCTGCACGCTATCGCCGGTCATCCGTCGGGCGGGCAGGTGGACCACAGACCGGCGCCGCTGGCCCGGGCGGTGGCGGCCGCGGCCGTGAGCGCCGGACGGCGGGCGGTGTTGGGCGCGATGAACAGGGTGCGGGCGAACCCGTCGCGCACCAGCGCCTCGTTCACGAAGAGGCCGTCGCTGCGGCGCCACACGTAGAGCAGCAGGCGGCCGTAGCGGTCGCGCGGCTCGCGGTCGCGCTGGACGAGGACGTCGGTGCCCGGCGGGACCAGCACCTTGGTGCGGGCGGAGGCCTCCGGCCCGAAGCAGTCGACCGGTGCATCGGGCTTCACCGTCTCGGGCGTGTCGATGCCCAGGAGGCGGGCCCGCTCGGTGGCACCGCCCAGGTCGAGGTCGACGGTGTCTCCGTCGACCACGTGGGTGACGGTGGCGGCCAGGCCACGGGTGCCGTCGGGCAGACGGGCGGCCCGTGGCGGTGCGGGTGCACCGCACGACACGAGTGCGGCCACCAGCACCAGCGGTGCCAGCGGCGCGGTGGCTCGCCGTCGGTGGGCAGGCGGGCGGGGACGGGGGAGCAGGGGCGCGGTCATGGCGCTTCCGATCGACGAGGGGTTGATCGGCGGCGCTTCGCCGCGAGCGGTGCGGGCCGGTGCTCCCGGCCGAAGGGCGCCCGGAGGCGCGGGAGTCCTAGAGGCGCTCGATGATGGTGCCGGTGCCGAGGCCGCCGCCGCAGCACATGCTGACCAGGCCGTAGCGGCCGTCGGTGCGCTCCAGCTCGTGCAGCGCCTTGGTCAGGAGGACGGCGCCGGTGCCGCCGAGCGGGTGGCCGAGGGCGATGGCGCCGCCGTTCGGGTTCACCTTGTCCATGTCGACGTCGAGCTCCTTGGCCCAGGCCAGCACCACCGAGGCGAAGGCCTCGTTGATCTCGAACGTGTCCATGTCGTCGATGCTGAGCCCGGTGCGGCCGAGCAGGTGGCGGGTGGCGTCGATGGGGCCGGTGAGCATGAGCACCGGATCGACGCCGACCAGGCAGGTGTCGACGACCCGGGCCCGAGCCTTGAGGCCGAGCTCGTCGGCCCGCTCGCGGGTCATGAGGATGAGGGCGGCGGCACCGTCGGAGATCTGCGACGAGGATCCGGCGGTGTGCACGCCGTCCTCGCGGGCGACGGGCTTGAGGGACTGGAGCTTCTCCAGCGTGGTCTCCCGGAGGCCTTCGTCCCGGGACACGGTGTGGAAGGTGCCCGTGGGCTTGCCGTCAGCGTCGACGTCGGGGGCGTCGATGGGCACGATCTGGGTCTCGAAGCGGCCCTCGGCCCAGGCCTGGGCGGCCAGCTCCTGGGAGCGGAGCCCGAAGGCGTCGGCGTCGTCGCGGGTGATGCCCCACTTCTCGGCGATGCGCTCGGCCCCTTCGAACTGGGACGTGAACTCGTACTGGCCGAAGTAGGACTTGGGGATGGGCCGGCCGTAGTCGCCCTTGGCGTTGGAGCCGATGGGCACGCGGCTCATGGCCTCGACCCCGCAGGCCAGGGCGGTGTCGACCACCCCGGCGCCGACCAGGGCGGTGGCGAGCCCGGTGGCCTGCTGCGAGGAGCCGCACTGGGTGTCGACGGTGGTGGCGGCTACGGACTGGGGGAGCCCGGCGGCCAGCCAGGCGGTGCGACCGATGTCGAACGCCTGCTCGCCGATCTGGCTCACGCAGCCGGCCACAACCTGGCCGATGGCGGCGGGATCGATGCCCGCCCGCTCGACCGCGGCCCGCTGGACGGCGGCGAGGGTGTCGGCGGGGTGGACGGTGGACAATCCGCCCTTGCGCTTCCCGACGGGGGTGCGGACGGCTTCGACGATGACGACCTCAGGCATGGGTGCAGCGTAGACCCGAACTTGACCGCGCGGTCAAGATTGCGGGGCCGAGGGTCAGGCGGCGGACTTGCGGCCGTCGTCGGAGGGGCGGTGGGCGGCGAGTGCCGCGCGGGCGGCGGCGACGCCGCGGCGACCCGTCTCCTTGGTGTCGGAGTCGAGCTGCCAGTCCTTGCTGGCGGGGATGAGGGTGAGCTGTCGTGCCATGAAGACAGTCTCCGCAGGGGGTCTGACAGTGAAGCCGATCTGGCCGCTGACCTGCGGATCGATGACCTCCACCTCGTCCAACGCCGTACAGGCGTTCGGTGTTCCCGACCCGGGTCAGCAGGGCGCACCCGGCGCCACGAGGGGCCAGGGGCACGTGCGCTCGACCACGGCGGCAAGGTCGAGCAGCAGCTGGTCCTGGTGGTGGCGGCCCATGATCTGCATCCCGACGGGGAGGCCGCCCAGGGGCTCGATCGGGATCGAGATCGACGGGTTCCCGGTGATGTTGGCGGGGATGGTGAGGGCGCCGTTGTTGCCCGCCTCAACCTTCTGGTCACCCACGCGCGTGTTCATCAGCACCTCCGCCGGGAACGCGGTGTCGGGGTTGGTGGCGGAGATCACGAAGTCGACCTCGTCGAACAGTGCGGCCATGGCCTCGTTGGCCTCGGTCCGGCTCACGTCGCCCTTGGCGACGGAGTCCAGGTCCACGGCGTGCTCGGCGAACTCGAGCCCGAACGCGATGGACGGCGTGAGCTGGTCCTTGCAGTCGGGCCACCGGCCTCGCAGGTCCTCGAACAGCCCGGCCAGGTTGCCCAGCGCCCAGGCGACGTCGATGGTGGGGAGCGCGACGTCGAGGTCCACGACCACCAGCCCGGCGTCCCGGGCCAGCGCCTCGGCGGCGGCGACCACCCGCTCCTGGACCTCGTCGCGCACGACGGCGGCACCGAGGGTGGGCGCGATGGCGACGCGCTTGCCCTTCAGGTCGAACGAGCCGAGGTCGCGCTCCCAGCCGTCGATGCGGGGGAGGGAGTACGGGTCCCGGCTGTCGTAGCCGGTGGCGACGTCGTACCAGCGGGCGACGTCGCGCACCGAACGGGCCTGGCAGCCGACCACGACGGTCATGGGGTTGATCTGGGTCCTCGGGCCTCGGGGGATCCGCCCGGCGGTGCCCTTCATGCCGACGAGGCCGTTGAACGCGGCAGGGATGCGGATCGATCCGCCGCCGTCGCCCCCGCTGGCGATGGTGACCAGTCCGCCGGCCACGGCAGCCGACGACCCGCCGGACGACCCGCCGGCGGTCCGTCCGTGCTGCCACGGGTTGTGGCAGGTGCCGTGCAGACGGTTGGTCGACACGTTGAGGCCGCCGAACTCCGAGGCCAGGGTCTGCCCGACCGGCACCATGCCGCCGGCGCCGAGGATCCGGGTCATGTGGGTGCTGGTGTGGTCCGCCACCCGGTCGGCGAACACGAGCGACTCCTCGGTGTACGGCCACCCCTCCACCGAGTCCAGCGACTTGATGCCGAGCGGCACGCCGCCGAAGGGCAGCGACGGATCGGCCGTGGCCGCCACCGCTCGGGCGCGCTCCTCGTCGACGTGGACGAAGGCGTTCAGCTCGCTGGCGCTGATGGCCGCCAGGGTGGCCTCGAGCTCCTCGAGCGGCGAGCGCTCCTTGGCCCGGAAGGCCTCCACCAGCGAGCAAGCGTCTCCGAGCCAGGGTGCATCCGTCATGGCCGCGGACTGTAGGGGGCGGCGGCGCACCGCGCGCCCGGCGTCGTCAGGTGGCGAGCTCAGGTGGCGAACTGGAGCGACACCCGCTGCTCGGTGATGGGCACCACCAGGGCCTCGATGCGGGCCACGTGCTCCGGGTGGTCGCGGTACACCAGGTAGTCCTCGGTGCTGGCGAAGTCCGCGGTGACGGCGAAGTCCCACGAGGCGTCGTTGATGCCCACGTCGGGGCCGACCGCATAGGCCGCGATCTCCGGGATCAGGCCCGGCAGCTCCCGGAGGCCATCGGCCAGGGCGGTGACCCGCTCGGGAGCGGTGTCGGGCTGGAAGCGGAAGCAGACCACGTGGCGCAGCGACATGGTCCCGACCCTAACGAGGCGGCGTCGGCTCGGCCGACCCGCGGCGGGCGCCCGGCTACTGCAGCGCCTGGAACGCACCACCGTCGACGGGGACGGCGGTGCCGGTGATGAACCGGGCGTGATCGGAGCACAAGAAGGCGACCACCGAGCCGAAGTCCTCGGGGCGGCCGACGGTCTGGGTGGGGACCGAGCGGGCTGCGCCCTCGGTGTCGCCGCCGTGGAGCTGGAGCAGCCGGTCGGTGGCGTGGATGCCGGGCTGCACGCTGTTGACGGTGACGCCGTGGCGGGCGACCTCGGTGGCGAGGGTCTTGAGGAACCCGGTGACGCCGGCGCGAGCGGTGTTCGACAGGATCAGGTTCGGGACGGGTTGGCGGACGCTGTGCGAGGTGATGGCGATGACCCGGCCCCATCCCTGGTCGATCAGGGCGGGCACGGCGGTCTCGCACATGGCCACGGTGGAGAGGAGGTTCAGCTGCAGCGCCGGCAGATAGGCCTCCATCGGCGTGGAGGCGAAGGTCCCGGCGGGCGGGCCACCGGCGTTGGGGACCAGCACGTCGATCCCGCCGAGCGCCTCGACCGCCCGCTGCACGAAGTCGGCACCGCCCTCGGCTGTGCCGACGTCGGCCACCAGACCGACGTGGGCGCCGCCGTCGACGGCAGGGAGGGTGGCGAGCGCCTGGTCGACCCGATCTGCGGTGCGGCCGCAGATGGCGACGCGCACGCCCTCGGACGCCAGCGCCCGGGCCGATGCGAGGCCCAGCCCGCCCGACGATGCCGCCACCGCTGCCCGCTTGCCGCTGATCCCGAGGTCCATTCCGCCGACCCTATCGACGGGCACCCGTCCGGGGGCGGGGACCGCTGGGTTAGGTTCGCTGGCCGTGGATGCACGCGAGTTCCTGGGGCTGTCGCCCACCCACAACCCCCACCGGTGGCACTTCCCGGTCACGCCGGGGCTGTCCACGGGCGGCGGGTTCCTGTTCGGTGGCTGCGGCCTCGGGGCCGCCATCGCCTCGCTCGAGGGGACCACGGGACGACCGCTCGTGTGGGCCACGGCCCAGTACCTGTCGTACGCCCAGCCGGGGTCGGTGGTCGACGTCGATGTGACCATCGCGGTGGCGGGGCGCAACAGCACCCAGGCCCGGGCGGTGGGGCACGTGGCCGACCGGGAGATCTTCACGGTCAACGCCGCCCTGGGCGAGCGGGACCTGGCCATCGACGAGACCTACGTGCGCCCCATCGACGTGCCCGCCCCCGAGGACTGCGACCCCCGCCCGCTGCGCATCCCCGGCGAGGAGTCGATCATGAGCCGCATCGACCTGCGCCTGGCCAGCGCCAAGTCGTGGGAGCAGCTGGTGGGCCATCCGGCAGCGGGCGGCCGATCGGCCCTCTGGGCCCGGTTCCCGGACATGCTCGAGCCGTCGGCGTCGGCGCTGGCCATCCTCGGCGACTACGTCCCGTTCGGCATCGGCCAGGCGCTTGGGGCGTTCGCCGGCGGCAACTCGCTGGACAACACGCTGCGGGTCGTGCGGATCGTGCCCACCGACTGGGTGCTGCTGGACATCCAGGTCGACGGCATCGCCAACGGCTTCGGCCACGGCACCGTGCACCTCTACGCCCAGGACGGCACGCTCATGGCCACCGCGAGCCAGTCCACCATCGTGCGGTTCTGGGCCGAGGAGCGCCCCGGGACCCGCGCCCAGGCGGACCACACCGCCGATCAGACCGCCGACGCCGCACCGAGCGGCACCGAGGAACCGACATGACCTACCAGGGCTACGGCATGACCATCCCCTTCATGGGGGTGCCGCTCCACGAGCAGGGCGACTGGATCAAGGAGCTGGCCGACCTGGGCTACACCGACGTGTGGTCCAGCGAGGCCGACGGCGCCGACGGCTTCACGCCGCTGGCGCTGGCGTCGGTGTGGGCGCCGACCCTGCGGCTCGGGTCCGCCATCGTCCCGGCGTTCACCCGAGGCCCGGCCACCATGGCGCAGTGCGTGGCGGCGCTGGCCGACGCAGCTCCCGGGCGGGTGGCGTTCGGCATCGGCACCTCGTCCAACGTGATCGTGGAGCGGTGGAACGACATCGCGTTCGAGGAGCCGTACAAGAAGACCCGGGACATGGTCCGCTTCTTGCGCACCGCCCTCGCCGGCGAGAAGGTGAAGGCGGACTACGACACGTTCTCGGTGAACGGGTTCAAGCTGAGCGCGGTGCCCCAGCAGCAGCCCAAGATCCTCATCGCGGCGCTGCGGCAGGGGATGCTGCGCCTGGCCGGGGCCGAGGGCGACGGCGCCATCGTGAACTGGCTCGGTGCCGACGACGTGCCGACGGTCACGCCGTTCGTGCACGAGGGCGGGGAGGACAAGGAGGTGGTGGCCCGGATCTTCGTGGCCCCCACCACCGACGCCGCCCTGGTGCGCGACTGGGGCCGTCGGCTCATCGCCGCCTACCTGACGGTGCCGGTGTACGCCGAGTTCCACCGCTGGATGGGCCGGGGCGAGCTGCTCCAGCCGATGTGGGACGCGTGGGCGGCCGGTGACCGCGCCGGCGCCCTGGAGCACATCCCCGACGATCTGGTCGACACGCTGATCGTGCACGGGTCGCCGGAGGCGTGCCGGGAGCACATCGGCCGCTACCAGGCCAACGGCATCACCACGCCGGCGCTGGCCGTGCTGCCCTTCGGGGTGGACCAGCGCCAGGCCATCCGCGACCTGGCCCCTCGCTGACCGATCAGCCGGCGTCGGCGTCGGCGGCGCCGGCGCCCTCGGGCGCAGCTGCGACCGCGCCGATCGCACCGACGGCCACGCGGTGGACGGCGTCGGCGTGGCGCTCGCGGAACGACTCGAACTGCTTGGTCCACCAGATGGCCACGCTGTGGTTGTTGAGCTCGATGGCCACGTAGTCGCCGTCCGGCGTCTTCATGAGATCGACGCTCATGTGGCCGTACCCCTCCGCGGTCAGCCGGCGGCTGAGGTCGCAGAGCGGCCGGGTCACGGACTTGGGTGCGTCCCACAGCGAGCGCTCGCCGTAGGCACCGGGGATCCCGTGGCCTCGGCGGTCTGCGAACAGCTCGTGGATCGACGGTGAGCGGCTCACCCAGGTGATCAGCACCGAGCCGGCCATCAGCTCCACCTTGTAGACGTCGCCGTCGTCGGGGTTCACCTCGCGGCAGACGACGTCGATCTCGGGGTTCCACCGCATGCGGGGGACCGACCGCCGGCCGAACACGCACACGCCGTTGCCGCCGAACGTGAACGATGGCTTCAGGATGAGGCGGTCCACGTCCCAGCGTCGGAAGAGCCGCCAGACGTCGGCCCGGGTGGACGGGGTGGCCCAGTCCATGGTGGGGACGGCGGCGTCCTCGAGCCAGCCGAGGGTGGTCGGCCGCGGCATCGGGATGCCGCCGACCCCCCGTCGGGCGGCGGTGGTCACGTCGGCCCGCCGGTAGTTGCTGACGACCACATCCCATCCGGGCTCCGTGCCCTCGGGGAGCGGCGCCGGCGTCTCGTGGATGACCTCGACCTCCACGCCTCGGGCGCGCACCCGGGCGCCGATGTCGTCGTACAGCTCGGTGGCCTCCGGGTCGATGGCGTTCAGCAGCAGCAGCCGGACGGGACGATCGTCGCCCGAGCCCTGCCCCTCGGGTCGCTCGGACCCGGGTGCGCCGCCACCCACCGCGTCTCCCACGGCGGGCAGGGTAGACGGCCCGGGCAGCCGCCCGCCTCACGGGATGGCGACCACACGGGGCGGCCGGCTACGCGGTCACCCGGGCGCCGTAGGCGGGCAGGGTGCGGACGTGCTGGGAGACCTGCTCGGCGACCTTGGCGCCGCTGCGGATGTCGGCGATCCACTGGGTCAGCTCCGCCTTGGGCGGCATCGTGCGGAGCATGCCGAGCCACACGTTGACGGTGTCGACCTGCGGGGTCAGGAAGCGCTTGCCCTCGCTGGACTCGCTGAAGTTCGTCATCACGTCGCCGCGGGTCTTCGCGCCGCTGTCGAGCTTGCCCGTCCAGTACGCCAGGCCGCCGGGATCCGGATCCCGTTCGAAGATGTTCTGGTAGATCAGGGTGACGAACTGCTGGTTCGTCTTCGAGCCGTACTTGGTCTGGAACTCGGAGCTCTGGGCGAACGTGGCCGCGACCTGGGCGAGGGTCTTGCCGTTGGTCAGCTGGTCGGTCCAGTAGGCCATGCCGCTGGGATCGGGCGCCCGGAGGAAGAACGCCCAGTAGAGCCGGATGAGCGGCGACCGCTTCGCCGTCCAGGTGGTGCTGCGGGCTTGCGCCAGCACCAGGGAGTCCGGTGACTGCTGGCCGCTGGTGATGGTGGTGGTCGCAGCATCGATCGCCGCCGTCGAGGGGGCGGCGGTGCCGAAGTCAGCAAGCTGCTGCTTGGCGAACGCCTTGGGCGAACCGAACGGCGCCAGGTCGAGCGCGAAGTCCCGGACGTAGATGTCGGTGGTGCCGTTCGTGTCGCCGGGTCCGAGGTCGGTCGCGGTGGACTCGAAGGCCACGACGCGGCCGTCGTCGCTCAGCGCCGGGCCGTGCCACGAGTCGTTGTTGCCCGAGGCGATCGTGTTCCACGTCCGGCTGGCGAGGTCGGTCCGGCCGAGGGCGATGTCCCGGCGGAAGACGTCGGTGGCCCCGTTCGCGTCCGCGGGGTAGAGGTTCGTGCTGTCCGAGATGAAGGCGATGGAACGGCCGTCGCCGGTGATCGACGGCGATGTCGAGTAGCCGTTGCCCTCGATGCCGGATGTGGTCACCGAGGCACGGACGAACGTGTTGGTCTGGCGGTCCCAGCGGAACACGTCGCGCACGCCGTTGTCATCGTCGGGGTCGATGGTCGGGGAGTCCGAGGTGAAGGCCAGGTAGCGCCCGGTGGAGGAGAGGGACGGGGTCTGGGCATCGCCATCGAGCTGGCCGCCGCCGGGCTTGGTCACCCGCGTGGTGGTGTTGGTGGAGATCTGGCGGATGAACACGTCGTAGGTGTCGTTCGTGTCGCCGGTGACCAGGTTGTCCGCCGAGGAGACGAAGGCCACCAGGTCGCCCGAGCCCGAGATGGTGGTGTCGCCGGTCAGCGCGTTGGCCACCGCACCCCCGGTGGAGACGCTCAGGCACGTCGTGGTGCCGTTGTCCATCCGGCGGAGGATCACCTGGACGTTCGACGTGCTCCCGCACCCCAGACCGGCGGCCTGGCTCTCGTAGACGATGCGCGCCCCGTCGTCCGAGATCGGGCACTTCGTGGACGGGGCGGCGCCCGCGCCGGGCTGGGTGACCCGCACGGTCGTCCGGGTCGTGAGGTCCCGGCGCCACACCTGGTTGGACAGATCGGCCGTGGCGGCCGTGGTCTGGAAGCCCACGTAGCGCCCGTTGCTGCTGGTGCCGCACAGGACGCTCTTGCCGGCGATCTGCTGGTCCTCGCCCATCACGCTGACGCGGAGCAGGGCACCGGTGAGCCGATCCTTGCGGTACACGTCCTCGTTCGAGT